>JACQDU010000735.1 GCA_016200955.1 bacterium | reverse complement strand
GGCGGCGATCCGGTGGAAGCGCCAGGACGGGGACGAGCCAAGGGCCTCGGTCGCCATGCGGTAGTTGCTCTCCTCGTGGTCGGGCGGCACGCACCGCTCGTCGCCGAAGAAGAAGTCGATCTCCTGCGAGCAGATCCACGGCCGCTGGACCTTGTCGCCGCGGACGAGGCGCTCGTAGACGGCCCGGGGCGTCGACCCTCCGGCGAGAGCGACGGAGCAAGTG
The DNA here is from genome assembly GCA_016200955.1 of bacterium. Lineage (GTDB taxonomy): Bacteria > Planctomycetota > J058 > J058 > JACQDU01 > JACQDU01. The sequence goes on along the minus strand of JACQDU010000735.1, from coordinate 14,571 downwards.
CCTCGCGACCGGATCGCGGAGTCGAGGAGCCGCCTGAGCCAGCTCGAGGCCGTCTCCGGGAACCGGTCCGTGACGACGATCTCCGTCCTCACGCGAGCGGCCGCCAGGCGCGCCCGTCGCGCGCGAGGAGCGCGTCGGCCTCCTTCGGCCCCGCGCTCCCCGGCTCGTACGGGAAGACGGAGCACCGCGCGCCCGCCTCGAGGATCGGCCCCACGAACTCCCAGGCTCGCGAGACCTCGTCGCGGCGCCAGAAGAGCGTGGCGTCTCCGCGGAGCGTGTCGAGGAGGAGGTGCTCGTAGGCCTCGTGCACCGGCACGTTGAAGCCCTGGGCGTAGCTGAAGTCCATCGAGACGCCGCTCACCTTGAGACCCTCGCCGGGAACCTTGCACGCGAACCGGAGAGTGATGCCCTCGTCGGGCTGGATGCGGATCACCAGGACGTTCGGCTCGACTCCCCGCGCCCCGCCCTCGTTCTTGAACAGAAGGAGAGGGACGGACTGGAAGTGGATCGCGACCTCGGTCGCTCGCTTCGCGAGACGCTTCCCGGCGCGAAGGTAGAAGGGCACTCCCTGCCAGCGCCAGTTGTCGATGAAGACCTTGAGCGCGGCGAAGGTCGGCGTGCATGATGCGCTCCCGACGTTCGGCTCCTCCCGGTAGCCCCGGTATTGCCCGAGCACGACGCGCTCGTCCACGTCGGAGGGCGCGAACGGCCTGAGAGAACGGAAGACCTGGGCCTTCTCGTCGCGGATCTCGTCCGCCTCGAAGGAGACGGGAGCCTCCATGGCGCAGAGAGCGAGCACCTGGAGCAAGTGGTTCTGGACGATGTCTCGCACGACGCCCGTCTCGTCGTAGAAGCGGCCTCTCCCCTCGATCCCCATGTCCTCCGCGGCGGTCACCTGGACGTGATCGATGTACTTCCGGTTCCAGAGAGGCTCGAAGATCGCGTTCCCGAAGCGGAAGACCAAGAGGTTCTGGACCGTCTCCTTGCCCAGGTAGTGGTCGATCCGGAAGAGCTGGCTCTCGTCGAGGGAGTCCGCGGCCAGGCGGTTGAGCTCGCGCGACGTCTGGAGGTCGCGACCGAAGGGCTTCTCGATGATGAGACGCTGCCACGGGCTCGCCCCGGCTTCCTCGACCTTCCGGATGAGCCCCGCCTGGACGAGGCCGCGGAGGATCACGGGGAAGACGCTCGCGGGCACCGCGCAGTAGAAGAGCCGGTTGCCGCGGGTCCCCTGGCTCTCGCCTTCCTTGAGCTTCTCTCCCAGCGCCGCGTAGGTCGACGCTTCCGCGAGGTCGCCCGAGAGGTAGTCGAGCCTCCGCGCGAAGCTCTCCCAGGCCTTCTCGTCGAGCGGCTTCGAGCGCGAGAACTTCGCGGTCGCCTCCCGGTGCGTCGCGCGGAAGGCGTCGGGCGTCCACGCGTCGAGACCGATTCCGATCACCGAGACGCCGTCCGGGAGCGCTCCGTCGCGCGAGAGGTTGTAGAGCGCGGGCACGAGCTTTCGCCGCGCGAGGTCTCCCGTGCCCCCGAAGATGACGAGCGCGCAAGGCTCCGGCGCGCGGCCCGTGGCGACCGCGGCGTGGAGCTTCTCGGGATCGATCTGGATCGTCATCTTGGCCATGGCTTCCCTCGGATCTCGCGATCAGACCGCGCGCTCGTCCACCTGGACCTGGAAGTCGCGCCCCTCCCAGCGGCCCGCGTCGGTCCAGAAGAAGGTGAAGCGCACGGGCGCTCTCTGGTCCTTGCCGATCGGTATGTCCACGAAGTCGACCCCGATCGCGGTCGAGCTCGAGGCCGTGTCGCGGGCCTGCGACTCCTCCCCGAGCGTCCAGTGGAGCCGGAACGGCGCCGCGGCGAGGACGCGCAGCACCGCTCCGGGCGCGACCTTTCGCGCGTGCCGGTTGAACTTCCAGACCTTGAGGCGGCTCGGGCCGGCGCGTTTCTTCTCGTAACGATGGGCGACCGCCGGGATGAGGTCGAAGACCCGCCCGTCCGCGAGCGTCCGGAGGAGCTTCACGTACTCGGCCTGCGCCCACATGAGAGGCATGGCCGCGCCGGTCGGCTTCCCCAGGAACATCTTCCACGCGGGACGGTCCGGCTCGTCCCAGACCTGCTCCGGGAGGAGCGAGCCGCGCGTCGCGAACCTCTCGAGCGCCCGGACGTACGATCGCGCGTCGCGGCCCGCGGCGAACTCGTAGTGCCCCCGCTCTCCCGTGAGGAGCGGCCACGCTCGCCCGACGCCGAAGTGCCGGTAAGGCCCGCCGTCCGCGCGCTGACCGTAGCCGTCGTTGTTGTAGCGGCGCCACGCGGGCCCGAGCGGCGTCTCGACCTTGAGCACCGCGTCCACGACGCGGAGCGAGTCCTCGACGAGCGGGTCGCCCGGCTTGCGCACGCCGTAGCGCACGAGCTCGAGGAAGCCCGCGTCGACGATCTCCCGCGCCGGGAACTCGTCGCGCTCGCCGGGGGCTCGGTTCTTGAGCTTCAGGGTCCCCCGGTCGGGGTCCTCGTCCGCGAGCGGGTCGGTCACGTCGATCGGAGAGATCCGGACGAAGTGGCGGCGGATCCCGGGCACGAGCGTTCCCGCGTTCGTGACCGTCCAGACGTCGATGTGAGCCTCGAGGAAGTCGGCGTACTCCTCGAGGAACCGCGCCGTGGCGGGATCGCCGCGCTCGCGCGCGAAGATCCCCGCGCAGACGAGCGCGGCTATGTTGCTCGCGAGCGTCGACGGAGAGTGGCCGCCGCACTCCTCCCAGCGCTCCTGCGGCGTCGCGGGTCCCTCGCGGACGAGGTATCCCGCGGCGCGCAGGACGAGCGAGTAAGGGTCGAAGTCGCGGAGCGCTCCCTCGCAGTCGAGCCGGTGGGCGAGCATGATCGGGAACGCGACCTCGTCGAGCTGGATCCCCGTCCAGTAAGGCTCGCCGTCGATCCAGAAGTTCTGGGGAAAGCCCCCGTCCGACCGCTGCGTGCACGCGAGGTAGATGAGCGCGCGCAGGGGCGTGGACGCGTTCCCCGCCGCGAGGAGCCCGCTCGCGCTGTTGACGAGGTCGCGCGTCCAGACGAGGTGGTATCCGCCGAGCTCCTCGTCGCCCTTGTCCTCGCCCCAGGGGATGCTGAGAGACGCGATGAGGGCGCCCGGGTAGGTCTTGTCCTCGTGGGCCGTGAGGAGACCGTGGCTCCTCCGGTAGAGGTGTCCGCCGTCTCCGGAGTGTTTCTCGAGCGGGAGGAGCCTCTTCGCCGAGCGCTGCCACTGCTCGATGAACTTCTTCCTGTGCTCGGAGTACGGCACGGCGAGCGACTGGAAGAGAGTCGTCGCGGCCTGGTGCAGGCAGTCGCCGAACGCGACGCCGATCGTGAGCTCCTGGGTCTTCCCCAGGTCCAGCTCTCCCGTGAGCGCGACGTTGCCGTTCTCCGCCGAGTCGAAGAGCTCGCCGAGCTCGAAGGTGCGCTTGAGCTGCTGCCATCCGTCGCTCGTCCCGACGTAGCCGCACGAGCGGGCGAGGAAGGGAACCGTCGCTCCGAACGCGAGCCAGGTGCCGCCCTTGTTCGCCGTCAGGATCTCGCGCCCCGAGCAGACCGCCGCGTGAGCGTCGTTTCCCCAGCCCCCGACCTCGAGGTGCGGGGCCAGGAGAGCGAACACCCGGAGAGGTCCCGTGTAGCTCGGCGTCCGCTCGAGGCGCACGTGCATGAGGAGGCACGACGCGTGAGGGTCCGCGATGAGCTCCTTCACGATGCGATAGTGCCCGTGGCGGTCCACGTTCGTGATCTTGAGCCCGAGCGCGTAGGGGTCGATCTCGTCCACCTCGGTCTCGAGGTCGTCGCGCTCGTCATGGAAGAACGTGCTCCCGTCGGTCACGAGGAGCTGGAGGTCGCGGACCTGGGGCCGGTCGATCGTCGGGTAGTAGACCTCGGTCACGATCCCCGCGGCGGTCGTGAACCAGACCCGGCTCTCGCTGGAGTAAGCGGTGCCGATCCCGTCCTTCGCGCTCGGAGTCCAGCGAGGCTCGATTCCGGGACCGCCAGGCGCGGGACGTGAGCGCTCGAGGTCGGCCATGTCGCCTCTCTGCGGGGCGGGATTTTACGCTTCGCGAGCTCCTTCAGTCGCCGAACCCGATCCCGAGCCCTCGAGCGCAATGGAGCATGGCCCCGTCGAGCTCGACGACCTTGTAGTTGGCGATCGCCTGCGCGATCGAGACCTCGGTCATGCCGGGAGTCTTGAACGCGGCCATCTGGCCGAACTTCCCGTGAGCGACCATGTCGACGGCGTGCACGCCGAACTCGCTCCCGAGGATCCGGTCGAAGGCGACGGGGGAGCCTCCTCGCTGGAGGTGCCCGAGCACGGTGTAGCGAGCCTCGATTCCCGTGAGCTTCTGGAGGTCCTCGGAGACGCGGAGACCGATCCCTCCGAGGCGCGGCATGCCGTAGCCCGGCTTTCCCGGATCCGTGACGAGCGCTTCGCCGCCGAGGGGCTTGGCTCCCTCGGCCACGACGACGACCGCGTAAGGGCGTCTTCCGGCTCGCAGGCCCTTCTTGATCCCCGCGGAGACCTTCTCGAGGTCGTAGGGAATCTCGGGGATCAGGATGTGGTCCGCTCCTCCCGCGATCCCGCTCGCGAGCGCGATCCAGCCGGCGTAGCGGCCCATGACCTCGAGGACCATGATCCGGTGGTGCGACTCGCCCGTCGTGTGGAGCTTGTCCACGGCGTCGGTCGCCGTCGCGACCGCGGTGAGGAAGCCGAAGGTGTAGTCGGTGCAGTCGAGGTCGTTGTCGATCGTCTTCGGGACGCAGACGACGTTCAGGCCCTTCTCGAACAGCTTCTGCGCGATCTTTGCGGAGCCGTCGCCGCCGATCGAGACGACGCAGTCGATCTTGTGCTCGCGGCACCAGCGGATCACGTCGTCCGAGCGGTCGCGGAGCTCGAGCTTCCCGTCGGGTCTCTCGACGGGGAAGTTGAACGGGTCGCCCTTGTTCGTCGTCCCGAGGATCGTCCCGCCGCGCGACAGGATCCCTCTCACGGAGTCGAGGTCCAGCGGGTCCACGCGCTCGGGGTCCTGGAGGATCCCGTTGAAAGCGTCCTCGCTGCCGAGGACTTCCCAGCCGTAGTGGAGGAGCGCTCTCCGCACGATGGCGCGGATCACGGCGTTGAGACCCGGGCAATCGCCCCCTCCCGTGACGACGAGCAGTCTCTTCTTCTCGACCACGATCGCCCCCCCGCGAGGCGCACATGGTAATCGCAAGACGAGCCGCCGCCACGAGCAGCGCGCCGCGTCCGTGCGCGGTCGAGATCTTTTCATGATCTTTTCACTTGAGACCGATGAGACGCAAACCACGGGGAGCCGACGGCTCTAACCCAGCATTCACAAGGGTCTCCGTGGGACGCGTCTTTGGTGTCTCCCTTGCGCTTCCCCGCGCTCACCCCGGGGAAGGACAACTCCATGCGACGAATGACGCTTGCGCTCGGCCTGGCCGCTCTCTGTCTCGCGGCAGCCGAGGCGCGCGCCGAGGACCGCGCCCAGGCGCGGATCATCGTGGGCTGCGAGCGGCAGAAGGCACTCTCGGACCTCCTCGTCGCGGCGGAGGGAAAGCTCGTCCAGCGCGAGTCGATCCCCGAGATCCGGGCCTTCGTGCTCTCGGGCAAGAAAGCCTGGGCCTCTCTCCCGGCGAGCGCTCTCGCGAAGGAGGCGGTCGAGCTCGCTCGCGCCAGCGGAATCGAGCTCGCTTACGTCGAGGCCGACGCCGTCTCTCACGCGAGCGGTTCTTGCTGCGGCGGCGACGGCTTCGAGAAGAAGGACCCGGCTTACCAGGAGAAGCGCGCCCGCGACCTCGCCTGGCCGCGGCGCTCGCTCGGGCTCGACGATCCTTCGTGCAAGGCCGACGCGAAGGGGACGATCGTCGCCGTCCTCGACACCGGGATCGACGCGACTCACCCCGCCCTCGCGGGCTCTCTCCTCGAGATCGAGAGCTTGCTCGACGGCGAGACCGATCCACAGGACCGGAACGGCCACGGAACGGCCGTCGCGGGAGTCCTCGTGGCCTCGGGCACCGGGCCCCTCGACCCTCGCGGGATCGCGCAGGGCGCGCGGATCCTCTCGCTCAAGGTCATGGATGACCGCGGCACGGGAGACGTGGCGACGCTCGCGCGAGGGATCGTGCGGGCGGCCGACCGCCGCGCGAAGGTGATCCTCGCGAGCGCCGGAGTCGCCTCGAGCTCGCGCGTCCTCGAGGACGCCGTCCGCTACGCCCGCTCCCAGGGAGCGATCGTCGTCGCTGCGGCGGGGAACGAGCCCGTCTCGCGCGTTCTCTTTCCCGCAGGCACTCCGGGCGTCCTCGCGGTCGCGGCCTCTCGTCCGGGCGGCAAGGCCGCGCTCGCGGGAGCGATCGACTCGACCGTCGAGCTCGCGGCTCCGGGGGAGGAGATCCTGACGACTCTCCCCAGGAACGTCATGGGCGGGAGAGGCGTCCTCGCCGGGAGCTCGCTCTCCGCGGCCTTCGCGGCCGGCGTGGCGGCGCTCGAATTCGGGACGGGGGCTTCTCCTGACCAGGTCCTGGCGACTCTGCGAGGAGCGAGGAGGCCGATCGCGGTCTTCGCGCCCGTCGCTCGCTTCCTTCCGCTGGGTGAGCTCGATGCGAGGCTCTCGCTCGCCCGTCTCTCGCAGGCGGATCGCGCGCTCGAGGCAGCGTGGGCGGTCCCCGAGGTCGCGCGAGCGGGCGGAGCGCTCCGGGTGCGCGCTCGCGTGCGCTCGACGGGCGGGCGCGCGGCGGCTCCCGGCAACCTGAACGTCGCGCTCGGGGGAGAAGTGCTCGCGCGCGCGGCTCTCCCGGCGCTTCCGGCCGACGGGACGGCGGTCGAGGTCGATGCGAGCGTCACTCTCCCGGAGACCCTTGCTCCCGGGGCCGTCTTGCTCCAGCTCTCGCTCGACTCCGACGACGACGCGACGAACAACGCGCGCGCGCTCGCTCTCCCGTTGCTTCCGAAGGGCGCCCCGCCGGTCGCGCGCGTCCTGATCGCCGGCATGAGAATAGATGACGAGAGGAAAGCTCTCGTCGTCTCCCTGGAGAATTCGGGTGAGCAAGCCGAGCCCGAGCTCACGGTGAGCGCGAGCGCGGACGGAGCGCCTCTCGTGCTGGCCGCGCCTTGCCCCGGTCTCGCGCCCGGCGCCCGGGCCGAGCTCGGCTTCGCTCTCCCCGCGCGCGAGAGCTCGGCTCCCGTGCGATTCGTCGCGAGAGCTCGGGGCAAGAGCGCTCCCGAGGTCGCGGGAGGCATCGACGCGCGCACGAGCGGAGCCGACCCGAGACCCGTGCGCCCCCAGTATCAGCAGTCGAACGGGATCGACATCGTGTCGGACGCTCCGTGGCGGGTCGAGCCGAAGCGGCCTCACGTGCCGGTCATGATCTTCGTTCCCTCCAAGGGAGACGCGGGGCACGGGATCGACCTCAAGATCGAGAAGGCGCAGATCCGCTCTCAGGACGACCCGGCCGCGACCACGGGGACGGTCCTCTACAAGTACGACGCGGGGGTCTCGGTGGCCGCGGATCCCACGCGCTACGCGGTGGGCACCGAGCTCGTGGACGAGGACGGGAAGGGGCTCCCGGGAGGCTCGCTCAACCTGTTCCTGGACGAGGCCCTCACCGAGAACGGGCGGCACGAGATCGTCCGCTTCCCGCGCTCGGCGTTCGGGGTCGCGGACTCGCCCGCCGAGTCGGTCACGAAGTATCTCGACGTCAGCCTCTCTTACACGGCTCACCGTTCGTTCTTCTTCGGGCTGTTCACGCTCACGGACACGGGCACTTTCCACAAGGTGCTCAAGGTCGAGCTCGCGAAGAACACGCTCCCCGTGCTCCCGGGAGCGGGGCGGTACTACGACACGCACGTCCACTCGATCGCCGAGTGGTACTTCTCCTCCATGTTCGACCTCCTGGCTCCCAGGAAGAACTACGGCGGGCCGATCGTCATGCTCCGCGACTCGGCTTACACGATGGGGCTCACGGACTCGCTCGATCCGAAGCTCGGGACTCTCATCACGACGGACCACTCGTGCTTCTACAACAGCGAGGACCCCGATGCGAACACGGCGGACAGGCGTCCTCCCGTGGGGCCGTCCTCGGCGGCGAGCTCGACCGACTCGACCGGGAAGGTCAAGGACCAGATGACGCGCTACCGCGAGCTCTTCGGGATCACGGCGAACGAGGAGCTCGCGTTCGACCAGCCGCAGAAGATGTTCATGCTCGACATCCCGATCGGCGCGCACGCTCTCTCGTTCCGGACGTCTCACTGGGAGGAGCGCTGGAACGGCGGCGAGGGCGGGGCGAGCCCGAACGAGCGGAAGTACGGGAAGGGCGCCCTCCCGCTCAAGGAAGTGATCTCCACGCTCTCGACGCTCGGAGCGGAGGAGAACAAGGACGCGTTCATTTACTCGGCGCACTACATGAGCGGCCAGGGCTGGAACGACGACTCGCTCGAGGAGGGCCTCGAGCTCACGCCGGGTGCCGACGGCCTGCGCACGGGCAAGGGGATCAACGAGAAGACGCTCAACTTCGTCGTGAAGGGCCACCAGCTCTGGAACGGGCGCTCGGGCCGCGAGCTGCCGACCTCGAAGATCGACTGGACCGAGATGAACCCGTGGACGAACGACGACTGGAAGAAGGGCCGCTCCGCCTCCGGCCGCGGGCTCGAGCTCGGGCTCGAGAAGTACCACGAGCAGGTCGCGAAGCTCCTCTCGTACGCTCGCACGAAGGAGCCGCACCGATACTTCCCGCGGAAGCTCTACGTCGCGGCGGGCTCCGACGCTCACGGGGACTTCAACTTCTCCGACAGCCGGCTCGCGACGCCGATCCCCCTGAGCTCGACCTTCAGCTGCGACGACAACGCGTTCGGGAAGGCGAGGACGTGGGTCTTCGCCGACGAGATGGACGGAGCGACGGACGCCGACAAGGCCATGAACGCGCTCGCGCGAGGGTGCTCGTGCGTGACCGACGGCCCTCTCGCGAAGCTCGCGTTCGACGCGAACGGACACTTCGACTCCCTGTCGCTCGCTTACCACGCGGGCTCGATGCACTTCGAGAACGAGGACGGGCGGATCGGCGGGAGCGGGAAGGGCCCGGACGGCGGCCGCACGGCGCTCGTCGTGGCTCACGCGAGCGACGCGCTTTTCGGCTTCCGTTACGAGGACTCTCCCGAAGGGGCCGTGACGGCGATCGAGCTCTACAAGGACGAGGCGGGCGTGGCTCCCAAGACGCGGAAGGTCCACGACGACGACAACGGAGACGACTACTCGGCGCCCGCTCCCGCGGGAACGCTCCCGCTCCTCGGAGCGTCCGTGTGGAACGAGGCGAAGGCCGCGGACGCCTGCTCGTTCGCCTTCGACAAGCTCTGCGCCGTCCAGCTCGGAGTCTTCGCCGGCGGCGATCCCTCGAAGGGAGCGCTCGGGCCCGAAGTGCACCGCTGCTACACGAACCCGATCTGGATCGCTCCCGTGAGCGTCGAGTGGGTGAAGCACGAGGCCGACACGGCGGCGGGAGCCTGGAAGAAGGGCTCGCTCGTCGTGCGCTTCCACTTCCCTCTCTCCATGAACCCGAAGGCCTACAAGCTCGAGGTCAAGGCGACCGACGGCGCGGGGAGCACGACGGACGGGACGGTCGCCGGGATCTCCATGGCGCCGACCTCGGAGACGGGCTGGTCCCTCGACGAGACGACCGGGATCGAGAACGGAGTCTTCGAGGTCGCGAACGTGCTCGACGTGTCGCTCGCGCAAGCGGACTATCCTTCTCCCGGGACGGCGACGTTCGTCGTCTACTGGAAGGACGTGCCCGAGGATTCGTTCGGGAACGAGCTCAACAGGATCGCGGTGACGACGACCGGCGGGTCGGGGCCCGTCGCGGCGAGCAAGTGCTCGAGGGCTCCTTCGAGCGGGACGTTCCACCTCGAGTCGATCGCTTCCACGAAAAGCGCGGCGCCGGCGTTCCTCGGCGGCGGAGGGGGCGGTGGGTGCGAGATCGATGGGAGAGGCTCGAGCGGGGGCGCGGGTCTTCTTCCGTTGCTGGTGCTCGTGCTCGGTATGGCGCTGGCGAGGCGGTCGAGGTTCGCGCTCTGAGAAGGGCCTTGCGCTCTCCGCGGCGACGGGGTTCACTGGCCGCTCGCCCGTGGCGGGCTCTTCGTCGGAGACGACAGGGCTGCTTCCCGGGAGAGACGTAGGTCGGGGGCGTAGCTCAGTCGGTAGAGCAGCAGCCTTTTAAGCTGTTGGTCGTGGGTTCGAGTCCCACCGCCCTCAAACCTGGAGGCCGCGACCCGTAAAGGTTCGCGGCCTTCTTCGTCCCCGGAGCCGTGGCGACTAACCGCGAGTGGCGACCAGTGTGGCGACTATCTCGCGGACGCGGCAGCGGCGCCGAGGCTCTTGTGCCGAGACGAATCTCTGCCATCCTTGCCCGACAAGGAGCTTTCCCGTGTCCTCTCCGACGATCTACGACTTGGCGCCCTACGTCACGATCGACGTGCCGAAGATTTTCAGGACCGCCATCGAGGAGTTCGTCTCGACTTTGCGTAACCCGGCGGGACGAGTGCCGATGATCTTCCAGATCACGGGAGGAACGCGCGGCTCCGTCTGCGCCGACGGAATCTTCCTCGACCTCGAGCAACTTTGGGTCGACCAGTGCGCGTTCACCCTCGGGGCCGTTCATTTCCAAGTTCTTCATGAACTCGGTCACAACTTCGACTGTCGTGAGGAGGACGACCCCGCGCTCGTGCGGCCCAGCGTGGTCGCAGCGTCCCACGCTCGCGAGTTCCGAGCCGACGAATTCGCAACCAGAGTGATGCTCGCTCGAGGGATGTCACTCGCGCCGGCCATCCGGTGGCTGGAGGCTCGGGGGCGGTGCCGCCTCGGCGACGGTTGCTGGACGCATCCGGACGGCCCGGCGCGCATCGCGAACATCGAGGCTCGAATCGAGGCGCACGAGCGCGCCGAGCGCGACGCCAGGGAGCGAGCCTTCGTGCTCATGAGCCGCAGCCGCCTCGGCCGGCTCCATGCACATCTCCGAGGGCTTCGCATCGTCCAAGGGTAGCGACTGCGAGTTTTTTGCCCGCGCCACGAGCAATAATGACCACATGCGGGTCGAGAGTCCCCTTGACCGGACCACCGACCCCGACCTGCGCAAGCGGTTATGGCATTGGCGCGTCACTTGCCTTGTCTCGACGCGGCGGCGCGGAGCCTCGTCGTTCGGCACAAGGGCGCGCATTCCGTTGGAACGGGATGCGGGAAGGTGCGACGACACGAGGCGATTCCATCAGCGTCTGGTCGTGTTGAGGCTTGCGCAGCGGCGAGTGCCGTGACACCCTAGTGTAGGGCACTCCTCGTCGCGCGCGGCTGAGGACGGGAGTGGAGAAGATGAGCTGGTACGCGATTGTTTCGCTCATTGTGCTCGTGACGGCAATGGTCGTCTCGGTCGCCAAGCGCGTCTGGGACTCCCGCCGCGACCCTCCGGGCGGGGGAGACACCGTTCTTCTCACCGTCTCCCTCCCCGAAGCAGGCAAGAACGCAGCCAGCGATGCCGAAGTAGAAGTGCTGCAGAGTTGCGCCAAATATCTCGGGCTCTCCTCGGACAGAGAAACGAGAGCTTCTGAGATTAGGGAGCTTGTGAAGCACATCACGATCACCAAGACCCAGGCGAAAGCGCTGGCCGAAAAGCTCGAGCATATCGGTATTCCAACGCGCTACGACCCCGAAAAGAACACACTCGCGTTGAGTTTAAGTTCGCACTAGCTAGGGGAAGCTAGCTGCTATCCAGGGGAGGCCGAGGCGTGCTCGGCCAAGTCAGGGGCGGGGGCTTGACGAGCGACGGTTCGCCGCCGGGGGCCGCGACTACGGGCGAGGTGCGCCCGAGTGCCCCCGTTACCAAGCCTGGACCAGTTGGCCTTGCCACCCTCACCGTTGGCGGAGGGGCGGGCGCCTTCCTGCTCGGTATCGCCGAGAACTTTCAGAGCCCGACTCGCGAAGTCCTCAAGTTTGCCAGCCCGGTAGTTACGGTAATTGCCACAGCTGTTTGGCCCAGGATCGCCGAATTCTTGAAGCAACAAATCGATGATTTCTTGCGGTCCTATTCGCAGAGAAGGCGCATTGCACGCGCCGCCAAGGAGGTCGATAAGATCGAGGCTGCCTACAAGAAAGAGGAGGATCCCGTCCTCGCCAAGCAACTGCAAGTCATCCTGGCGAAATGCAAGCACGACCTTGAGTCTACTCGCGGGAAGATCGTGGCCGACGAGCTTGGACGGCTCGATCTCTCCGGCGCACCGCTCCCTGCGAAGGAAGCCGCAAGCAAGCCGCCCGACCGTCCTCCGAGAGTCTGAGCCCGTTCACTCGGCAGATCGCGCGCGAGCCAAGGCTTCGTCGAACGCCGCCACGAGGCGCTCGAACGCTGCGAGTTCCCGAGCCGGGCGGGACTCGAGCGCCGCGATGATCCTCGCGAGGGCGCGGTCTGGATGAGCTACGCGCCGAGGACCCTCGGGTGCGAAATGGCACGGGGAAGATCGCCTGCTTCGGCTGCGGAGGAACCGCGAAATCGACCTGCTCGGTGTGCAAGGGCGTGACCTGCACGAACGAACGCGGAATGATTCAGTGCCCGGCATGCCAGCACGGCTTGTTCTAGACCGAACCGAAAAACGACTTGCGACTTGCGACCAAAACGTCAGAAAGGTTCGTGGGCGAGAGCGGCACCGCTAGAGCGCTGCCAGGTTCTCCACGACGAGAGCGCGCACGTAGCTCGCCATCTGCTGCGGCCCGGCCGCCTTCTTGAGCCTCGCGTGCAACGACTCCGAGAGCTGCACATAGACCATGTGCTTCCCAGCCGCGGTCTCCTCCCGCGGCGCGAGCGCCGCCTCCAGCTCGTCGCGCTCGCTGCCGGCGCGCAGCGCCGCGACGGCGACCCGCGCTCGATGCTCGAGCCGGGCCAGGATCTCCTCGGCGGGAATCCCGGTGCGGGCGCCGCCGCGGCAACCGTGACGCCTCGCGAACCGAAGAAGCTCGACCGCCTCGACCGCCGCCCGGCCGCGTCGGCGGTCGCTCGCTTCCGCGTCGTCGGGTCGGGCAAGCAGCGCCGTGGCGGCGAGGTCGAGGTTCTCGGTCCTCCCTACCACAACCAGCTCCCATAGACGCGGGGCTCGCGCCGGCCCCAGCCGCACGGGTTGCCCTTCATCTCGGTGCCCGGCAGAAGGTAGTGCTTCGGTTTCGGCGGCGGGCACGGCGGTCCGGGGCGGTAGGACGTGAGGTCGTCGAGGACCATGACGCTGTAGCCGAGCGCGTCGCAGAAGTCGTCGTGACCGCCCTTCGGGAACGCGGTCAGCTCGGTGACGGCGTCGCGGGTCCACGGAGCCGACCGGGGGAGCCACAGCCCGCCGCCCTCGGCCTTCGCGACGGCGGGCAGAAAGCGACTGACTTTGTCTTTCGAGCCCGGCTTCAGCTCCCGGACGTTGAGCCCGGCCGCCCTGAGCATCTGGATCATGCTGAGCTGGTAGCCGACGGCCTCGACGTATAGGACCGAGAGCCGCCACCGCTCGACGAACGCCTCGAGCCTCGGGATCAGCTCCGGCGCCTCGAGTCGGTCCCAGAGGCAGCTCATTATGACGAGCCGACCCCGGGGCGAGAGGCCGCACGCGAGCGCACACGTCTTGTCGGCCGCCGTCTTCAAGCTCGCCGCGAGGTCGACCACACCGAAGCGCGGCCCGAGGTCGTCGAGTTCGACGCGCTCGACGTCGCCGAGGATGTAACTCCCGGCCATCGGCTCGTCGTAGAACTTGATGTAGCTCTCGTGCATGAGCCCGCCCCCCGCGACGACGAATTGAGCGTCGAACTCCTGAGCGAATACGTAGGAGCCCAACTCGGCGCGCGCCGCCTCCAGCTCGGCCGGCGCGACCTTCGGGTTGCAGCTCGTCGGGCGCTGCCAGCGAGCGCAGCCGGGGCGAGCGGCCTGGTCGAAGAGGTCCGCGAACCAGTTGCGCCCCGCGGGCGTCGAGATGAAGATCGCCCAGCCCTGCCGGTCGGCGAGCGCCGGCCGGAGGCACTCGGCGTATGCCTCGTCCGTGGGGCAGTGCGCCGCCTCGTCGAAGCAGATGCCGTCGAGTCCGACGCCTCGCAGCGAGTCCGGGGCGTCGGCGCTCTTGACGGTGACGCTCCCGCCGCCGTGGAAGGCGATGCGCCGCTCGTTCTCGTTCTTCGAGAGCCAGGCGCCGCGCGTCGCCGCCTTGAGGTCGCGCCAGATCGCCGATGCAATGGCGTAGGTCGGGGCGACCCACCAGATCGTCGCGCCCTCGAGCGCCCCCTTGAACGTGCCGGGAGGCCCGTGGCCTTCGACGCAGGCAAGAAGGCCGAGGATGGTCTTGCCGAAGCGGCGGCCGGCACAGATCACCTTGAACCGCGCCGGATCCCGCAGGATATCGAGCTGGTGCGGCAGCGGCGCCGGAAGCCGGACCTCGAGCTGGCGACTCACGCCGCGTCGCCCTCGCCCGACCCCACGCGCCAGTCGTCGGCGCGCGTGATGCGGACCTCGACGGCCGCTCCCGCGATGATCGCGTCGCGGTCGGGCCGCTCGAGGCCG
>JACQDU010000723.1 GCA_016200955.1 bacterium | reverse complement strand
TGCGCGAGCGCCTCGATCGTCTCGAGCGCTCCCGGCGTCGTGAGCGTGATCTCGAGGACGCGCGCTCCTCCGCGGAGCGCGGCGAACGCCGCCGCCCGCGCGAGCCCGGCGTCGTCCGCTCTCACGCACGCGACCACGCGCTCTCGACGGAGGACGTCCTCGACCTCTCGGGCTCGCGTCACGTGGCTCACGTTAGCAAAAGACGATCGTCCACGAAGACGGATGAACCACGAAGGCACCAAGGCACGAAGAAGGGGCGAGGAGCCTCGACCGTGCTTCGTGTCTTCGTGTCTTCGTGTCTTGGTGGGTCTCTTGCCGTTGTTCAGCGAGTCGAACGGACGCGGGCGAGCCATGTCGAGAAGTCGCGCGTCTCGACGTACTCGGTGTGGCCGTCGGCGTAGGCGATGTCGAAGCCGCCCGAGTGGTTTCCGAAGCGGTCCCAGGCGAGCACGCACTGCGGGTCGCAGTCGGCGTCGGGCACGCGCAGCTCGAAGCAGACCATGCCCGGGCGGGCGCCGTGCACCGCGGGGCAAAGGAGGTCCTGGGGCACGAGGTAGCCTCCGTGCACGAGAGCGTCGCGGAGAGCGGTCCCCTTGAGCTCCGAGACATCCGCGTCGGGGTGGTCCTTCCGGTAGGCGCGCAGCGCCACGGTGACCTTGCCGAGCCGCGCCTGGCACGCCTGGACGCGCGACTCCTCGAGCGCCTCGACGAAGACGGGGTAGAACGTGATCGCGAAGCCGCTCGTGAGGAGGAAGATGAGCACGGCGGCCGCGGCCTGCGCGGTGAGGAAGCGGAGCCGCGCTCGCGGCGGCGCGGCAAGCGCCGGCCGCGGACCAGGGAGAGCCCACGCCGCCAGGATGTCGACCGACCGCGAGGCCGGCTTCCTCTCGCGATGCGCCGCGTCCTCCGCGGGAGCGAGCGCGCTCGGGGCGGCGCCGAGAGCGGCGGGGTCGTCGAGGGCTCCCGCGAGCCTCACGCGAGCGAGCGTGCGCTCGGCGAGCTCGTCGGGAGCCTCGACCGGGGCCCACGCGGCCAGCTCTCGTCCGAGCCTCCGCGCTCCCTGGGCGACGCGGGAGCACGACGGGCACGAAGCGGCGTGGCGCGCGAGCCAGGCGTCGTGCCCGCTCTCTCGCTCGGCCTCGCTCGAGCGCACGAGGTCCGCGGCGTCCGTCTTCTCGCACTCGGGGGTCCCTTCCGGGACGGGCAGATCAGGCATGTTCGGCCTCGCTGCGCGCGGCGTTCCCGCAAGCTTCCGCGATGAGGCCGGCGAGCTTCGAGAGCGCGTTGTGGATCCTCGACTTCACCGTCCCGAGAGGAACGTCGAGCGTCTCGGCGATCTCCTCGTAGGGAAGGCCCTGGTAATAGAAGAGCACGAGCGCGTCGCGGCTCGTGGGAGAGAGCCTCGCGATCGCCTCGCGCACCCGCTCGGCGCGCTCCGCGTTCGAGGCTTCGTCCTCGGGCGCGAGCGAGAAGGCCTCGATGCTCGCGCGGAGGCCGGGCCCGCCGTCCTGGTCGCCCCGGTCGAGCGAGGTCCGCTCGCGGTAACCGCGGGAGCGGTAGACGTTCTTCACGAGGTTCGAGGCGATCGCGTAGACCCACGGCCTCACGCGTCTCCCGGTCTCGAACCGAGCGCGGTGCTTCACGACTCGGAGGAACGTCTCCTGGAAGATGTCCTCCGCCTCGGCGGCGCAGCCGAGCATGCGGTGGAGGTAGCCGAAGAGCGGCCGCTGGTACCGGTTGACGAGCGCCGGCAACGCCTCGTCGTCGCCCGAGCGGAGGCGAGCGAGCAACGACTCGTCCGACGGCTCAGACTGAGGCATCCCGCTCCCCGACAGGGTCTCGCTCGCGAGCGCCGGCTGGAGACCCGACCACCTCAATCTAGCACCCGACGGAACCCTACCCGCAAGGTCGCTCGAAGTTCATTCCCGTCCGACGCGGCGCGTTGAGCTCGCGGCCAGGCTCGACCCTCGTAAACGCCAAGGCGCCAAGGCGCCAAGAGAAACGCGAACCTTGGCGTCTTGGAGCCTCGCGTTGATTCGTTCTCGTTCTCGGCGGCCGCGAATCAGGATCCCGTGACCCGGTTGCGCCCGCCCTCCTTCGACCGGTAGAGCGCCATGTCGGCCTTCTGGAGAAGCTCGCGCGGGTCGGTGGCGTCGTCGGGGTACGTCGCGACGCCCATGCTCGCGGTGATGCCCGGGCGGGGCGGCTCGGACTCCTGGAGTTGCACGGGAGCCTCCGCGATCTCTTTGCGGAAGCGCTCCGCCGCCTCGATCGCGGACTTCTTGCCGGTGTCGGTGAGGACGATCGCGAACTCCTCGCCGCCCCAGCGAGCGAGCGTGTCGTAGTCGCGGATCGCGCGGCGCAGGGTCTGTGCGACGGCCTTGAGCACGCGGTCTCCGGCGCGGTGGCCGTAGGTGTCGTTCACGAGCTTGAAGTGGTCGAGGTCGATCATGACGAGCGAGAGCTGCCCCGGCGTCTCGCCCGGCGCTTTCGCCCGGCGCCGAGAGGTCCGGTTCAGCTCGCGCTTGAGCTCCACGTCGAAGTGTCCGCGGCTCCAGGTCTCCGTCAGCGCGTCGTGCGTGGCGAGGTAATGCAAGAAAGCGTTGTGGAGCGCGATCGCGATGAGCTCCGAGATGAGCCCGACGAACTCGAAGTCGCGGTCGAAGTAGGGCTGGCCCGTGACCTTCTTTCCCAGGACGAGGAGCCCGCGGAGCACGCTCCCGTTGGACGAGTCCTGCTGGATGAGCGGGGCCACGACCGCGGCGCCCGAGAACGCGTTCCCTCCCTCGCCGAGGGAGTCGGGGCTCGCGACGAGGTCGACCGGCTTCCCGATCTCGGTGAGCTTCCTCGCGAGAGCGCTCGAGAGCTCGAGGCGCCGCGCGACCCCGCGCGTCGTCACGATGCAGCCCTCCTCCGTCGTCGCCCGGAGGAGCGAGACCGTGCTCGCGCTCGTGCGGCCGCGCATGAGCGAGATCGCGTACGACTCGATCCGGTCGAGGTCGAGGCCCTGCGCGTTGATCTGCCCGGCCATCTCGAAGAAGCTCGCGAGGTCGAGCCTCTGGGTCTTCGACGCCCGCTCGAGCCGCGTCGTCGCCTCGCGCGCGCGCTGGAGCGCCTCCGGCCGCGACGCGGGGGCCCCGTCCGCCCCGAGCTCCTCGAGGGAGCGTCTCAGCTGCGAGATGTCATGGACGAGATCCTTGGAACGGTCCGGATCCATGAGAGCCGGATTATAAGCGAGCCCTGTGCCCGGGAGCACCCAGGATCCAAGACGGGCCGGCGGCGGCGCTGGGGGCTGCGCCCCCCGGACCCCCGAACGGGGCTGCGCCCCGGGCCCCGCCCGCCCCAGACCCCCTTTGGTTCCAGCCTCGTTAGCAAGGCGACACTACTTCTGGTCAAACACTTCTGGTTGGAAATGCCTTGCGACGAGGACTTCGTCCTCCTCGCGCTCCACCTTACCAGGGGACTGGCGTCCGTCCGCGGACGATGCACGGTCGAGAGGAAGTTACGGGGTGAAGCTGCGGGCTTGAGCTCGCGAGCGCGGTCGGTGGGAGTCGCCGTCCAAGAGAGGGTGGCTCTCTCGTAATGTCCTGCCGCGCTCGCGATCTATGCCCGAGAGAGGTGATGAGGAGTCACGACCTACGGCCCTCGAGCTAGGTTCTGCTCCACGCAAGAGGCTGCTCATTTCCACGCGTCCGCCAGATGGAGACGCGCGCCGCCCGCGAACCACTGTGCAACTGGCGACCGGACATCGGCAACCGGAGAGCGGCAACCGGAGACCGGCAACCGGAGACCGGCAACCGGAG
>JACQDU010000002.1 GCA_016200955.1 bacterium | reverse complement strand
CTTGCGGTAGAACCGCTCCGTCTCGGCTTTGCTGCGCTTCTCCATGAACGCCCTCCTTGGACGCGCATGGTGCGCGATCGAGGGCGCTTCCGGAATTCCGGCCTCACCGGATGCTTACGTAGCGGCGGCTCGGAAGCAGGAAACCGTACGGGTCCCAGAGATCGCCTGCGAGCGCCACGTCCGAGTGCTCGTCGAGGAAGCGCACGAGCGCTTCGTCCCAGCCTGGCTCGGTCACGAGCGCGTGGCTCGCGCAGAGATAGGCGACGTACTCGCCGCTCGCGAGCGCGAGCGCCTGGTTCGTGGCGCGGGCGCACTGGAAGTTCGACGCGTTCTCGACGAGGCGGAAACAGCGCTCGCCTTTGAGATCCCGAAGGAAGGAAAGCGTTCCGTCCGTCGAGGCGTTGTCGACGACGACCAGTTCGTACGGCATGCGGGTGAAGGTTCGGATCCCGCTCACGAGGTCAACGGTGTTCTCGAGCGAGTTCCAGCTCACGAGGACGACCGTCAAGCGAGGGCTCGTGCTCATGTGACACCGACGCCAGCGAGAGCCGATTCGCGAAGATCGCGCCTCCACGCGAACCAGCAGGTCCACTCGTCGACCAACGGGTTCACGAACGTGTCGTGTATGCACCGGATCATGCCGCCATGGTCGAAATGTGGGTGGTAGTCGTGCCCGGTGAGCATGCCTGAGGGCTTGACCTTGGGCGCCCAGGCGAGAATGTCGTCCTTGAGCGCGGCGTACGTGTGCGTCGCGTCTATGAAGACGAAGTCGAGCGACGCGTCCGGGACGAGCTTCGCCGCGTCGAGCGTTACCATTCGGTGCGCGGTGACGCGGTCCTCGAGACCCCGAACGTTCCGCCGAAAGGCTTCGTAGTTGCCCTCGTGGTCGTTCTTCTCGTTCAGGATCGGGTGATCCCCCCAGAGGTCGACGGCGATCATGGAGAGCCCGGGGTTGTGCCCGAGGAGGCTTGCCGTCAGCTCGCCGCGCCGCACGCCGAGCTCGGCACCCCGACGGAAACCGTGGAGCTTGATCAGACGGTCGAGCGTGATCGCGTTCTCGGGGAGCGCGACGATCGGGTGCTTCTCGACTTCGCCGCCTTCGAGCACGAGATCCCTAATGAAGTGAAACTCGCCACGGAGCGCGAGGATCTCGTCGAGTCGTTCCGCGAGCCCGTTCCCGCAGACGTTCTGAATGTGGTAGTGCCGACGGTCCGGGTAAGGCTTCCCGTCCGGCGCGTCGAGGTGATACGACCGCAGTGTCTTCGGGCGCCGCCCGTCGTTCCGTCGCTGGTCCGCGACCCAGTAGCCGCGCTCGAGAAGCGCCCTGTAGGTGCCGCCCGAGATCAACCAGCCCGGCGCCTTGAAGCCCTTCGTCAGCCCGAGCCGCTCGATCCGATCGAGGTAACGGCAGGACTCCTCGAAGCTCCAGTTCTCGGTCTCGTGAGGCGTCTCGTGGAAGAGCCCGTGCGGGAGCATGTCGATCCAGTCGAGCGCCTTCACTTTTGCAAGGAAGGCGTCGGAGCAACGTCCGACGATTGTGAAGAGGTTGATCTTGAAGCGCGGGATCTCGCGCTTGATCCTTGTGAGAAGCTCGAAGCCGTGGTTGTCCTCGCAGAAGTCGTCGGCGTCGATCACCCAGGAGCGCGGCGCGCTCGCCACCTCGGCCGGCACGGTCTCGGCCGAGGCGGGCGCCTGTGCCTGCCCGGGACGGGCTGGCTCGCGGACAGTCTCGGGCGGCCGATCGCGCTCCTCGACCGCACCGAGTAGCTGGATTCGACCGAGGCCGCGATCGGTTGGGAAGAGGTCCAGGACGAGCTCGTGTCCGCGGCTCCTCAGGATCTCGGCCCAGGCCGCGAGGATCCTCCGCTCGTCGTCCCGGTTGGCGTCGTCGAGGACGATCGCGGCCCTCGGTGAGAGCCGGTCGAGGAACGCGGGCACGGCCGGGAAGCGCCCGACGTGCCCCTGGGGGCCGTCGACGAAAAGGAGATCGATCGGCCCCGGGATCTCTGCGAGCGCGGTTTCCGAGTACCAGTCCTGGGTGACGCCCGCGAACGTGCCGCGACCGAGGGGGGCGTGGACGAGGTGGACCTGGCCGACCGAGAGAGCCTGCCCTTCGAGCCGTGCGCGCGCGTTTTCGAGGAAGCGCACGTCGTCGTCCACGCTGAAAACTCGTGCGTGACGCCGCAGCCTCTTCGTGAGCACTTCGAGTGAGCGTCCCGCGCCCGTCCCGAGCTCGACCACGGTTGCGAGCTGCCAGGACTTCGCGACCTCGTCGAGTACCTCGACCGTTCGATCGGAGACGGCCATGTCGCCCTCGGCGTCCGCGAGGCCGTGTTTCTGTCGTACGTGAGACCGAGCTTCGTCGCCGTCAACGCGGGCCGTGATTCCGGCGTCGAGGTGGTAGTCGTGAAAGAGGGACGCGGGAACGTGAACGCCGACCACGCCCTTCTCGAGAAGCGTCAGCCAGAGATCCCAGTCCTGAAGGCGCATGACCGACTCGTCGAAACCCGGGAAGACCGAGCTCCGGATCAGGGTCATGGTCGAGGCAATGTTTCCTTGCTTGAGCTCGCGAGCGTCGAACGGCTTCCCCTTGTGGAAGAAGACCGGCCCCAGCGGATGCGCCCCGGGCGGGATCGCGATCCCGACGTAATCGCAGTAGGCGTAACCAGCCTCGCGCCCCTCGGGCTCGCTCAAGGCACGGTGGAGCGTGCGGAGGCAAACTCGGGCCAAGATCACGTCGTCGTCGCAGAAGAAGACGAACGGGCTCTTCACTCGCGCAAAGCCGGCGTTTCGCTTCGGGCTCGAGCCGCCGGCGCCCTCGACCAAGACGACGAGCTCGGGCTCGTTCGCGAGGATACTCGGGAGGGCGAAATCCTCGAAGAACGCGCGACGCGAGTCCGACAAGGGGACGACGACGGTCACGGGGAGCGCGGTCGGACTCTCGTTTCGGATCTCTCGAATGGGACCGCTCGCGGGAGGCGCGGGAGCCTTCTTGTCTTCGCGGTCCTTGCGCGCGAAGTAGGTTCTCTCCCGATTCCATTGTCCGACGGTCGTTAAGTAATGGTTGACGACGAGGTCCTCGACGTAGCCGACCATGACGCCACGCTCGACGAGCCAGCGGCAGAGGTGCACGTCGTCCCCCGAGCCGAATGGAATGTCGAGCGGGTAGCGGTAGCCCTTCATGATGTCCCAGGGCACCGGGTGAATGATCCCGCCCACGCCGTTCGTGACGCCGACCTTGTGGCCCGAGATCGACTCGTAGTAATGCCGCGCCGGCTGGTGGACGAGACCGGTCACGCGCGGCGCGAGACCAAAGCGCTTCCGCCAGTCAGCCTGCCCGAGGAGGAGATCGCGGAACTTCGCCAGGAGACCGTCGGTCTCGAACTCACAGTCGTTGTCGATCCGCATGACGAGGTCGCAGCCACCGCGCTCGGCGATCATGTCGAGCATGGCGTTCGACGCCCGCGAGATCCCGACGTTCTTGTCGGAGAGGACGAGACCGGAGAAACGCTTCTCATTCGCGCGGAGCCACTCGGCGGTTCCGTCGGTCGACCCCTGGTCGAACACGTACTGGTCGAAGGTGCAGCCCGCCTTCTCCCACCACGTCGCGAAGCAGTGCTTCGTGAAGTCGAGGCGGTTCATGGTGAGCGTGTAGACCGCGATCTTCATACCGCCTCCACGAGCGCCCGACCCTGTGCCTCGCTTCGAGTGCCCGGACGGAGGGCGAACTCCACGAGCTCCGCCATTCGGTGCCGATACGTGTGATGGCGAAGGACGAGCTCGCGGCCCCGGCGACCGATCGTCTCGCGCGCCTCCGCGTCGGCGAGGCAGCGGGCGACCACGTCCTCGAGAGACGCCTCGTCATAGAGCGCCAGGTGCTCGCCGTCGCCGAAGAGAGACGTGAGACCGTTTCCGATCCGATCCGTCACGAGGAGGCTTCCGCTTGCGAGCGCCTCGAAGACGCGCATGTTGAGATCCCCGGCGAGTGAGCAGTTCCAGACGACCTTCGCGCGTGAGTAGAGCCGGGCCATGTCTTCGCGGTACGCGCCCGCGACTTCGTAGACCTGGAAGCGTCCCTTGAGCCGATCGAGAAGACGACGCCTTCTCTCGTGGATCGGGAGCACGTTCCCCACGAACACCACGTCGAGATCGCGCTCGACCGCGTGCGTGCCGTGCACCTCGGGATCACAGGCATGAGGCAGCCAGATCGATTCGATCCCCTGCGCTCTAAAGACACGGGCGTAGTCGCGCTGGGCTATGAACACGTGGTCGAACTGACGAGCGACCTCGAAGTAACCGCCCTCTCGAGAATGGATATGGTTGTCGATCGCCCACCACGCCGTTGGACAACCCGCGCCGCGCGGGTCCCGAGGCAAGTAGTTCTCGCCTTCGACTGCGAGAAGGAGGTCGATCGCGCCGCCGGCTTGGCGGACGAGATCGGCGGCAGAGGCGCCATCGCCTTGGTCGATCTCCTGGCCCCGGCCCGCCGTCACTACGTCATGCTCGCGCCGGAGAGCCGCTTCGCAGTATGCGGCGGTCGTCGTGGGGCTCTTGTTGTAGCAGAGAAGGATTCGACGACGGCCATGACCAGTCTCGGCGAGAGCACGCCGCCCGGCCTCGTCGGCTTCAAGGCGCTTCCTCCAGCGTCCGTGGAAGCGCCGCTTGTTCTCCTCGAACCTGCCCCACACGTCCAGCTTGCCTTCGCGCGCGACCTGGGCCGACGTGACCTTGGCGTGGTGGTGGACCTCCGCGTCGGGCTCGTAGAGAAGCGCGAAGCCCGCCTCGCGCGCGCGGAGAGACAGATCGGAGTCCTCGAAGTAGCCGGGCGAGAAGTCTTCGTCGAAGATGCCGACGGTCTCTAGGAGCGCTCGAGTGAGCAGCATGCACGGTCCGCCAGCGTTCTCGATCGCAACGCGCCTCGAGACGGCAAGCGAGCGGCGGTCGGCGCCCGCGTTCGGGATCGTGAAGTCGCCATCTGGATGATGGAGGATCCCGCCCGCGTTCTGGACACTGCCGTCCATGTTGAGAATCTTTGCGGTCACGATCCCGACGCGTTCCTGGGTCTGACTCGCGCAGACGAGCGCTTCGAGCCAGCCCGGTCGCACCCGCGTGTCGTTGTTCAGGAGGACGACGGCGCGCCCCCTCGCCGCGCGGGCGCCCTGGTTCGCGGCCTTGGTGTAGCCCAGGTTTTCCGCATTGCCGATCACCTGGACGGCGACTTGGCCGCCGAGCTGGTCTCGAATGGTGTGGAAGTAATCGCGCGTGCCGTCCCGCGAGCCGTTGTCGACGAGGACGAGTTCGAACGGGCCAGCCGTTCCGGCGAGCACGGACTCGAGGCACTCTCGCGTGTAGGCAAGGCTGTTGTAGGCGACGATCACGACGGACGCGGGGAGCCGTGTCTCGTCCGTTGCTTGGAAGACCGCGCTCGGATCGCGCCGCGCTTCCTTCTCATAGTGGTGCACCGGGACCGAGTGGACCCAGTGGCCAAGACCGAGCGTCCCCAAGAGTCTTAGGCACCACTCGCGATCCGTTCCGCCGGAAGCAAGCTCCGTCTCTTCTCGGAGGGGGCCGGCTTCCTCGAAGAAGCGTTTCCTCGTGAAAAGGCACGCGCTCCTGTTCCATTCGGTGCGCCTCGGGCCGGTCGCGGGGCCGAGCGGGTCTTTAGGACCTTCACGCCCGAGCGTCGTCGCGGACACGGTGCCGGCGCCCATGGTCTCGAAGAGCCAGACGAGCCCCGAGAGCCATTCCTCGCTGCCGCGCGGGATCTCGCTCTCGTCGCCGAGGAGGCAGACGTACTCGCCCGATGCCGCCCTGATCGCCTGGTTCTGCGCTCGGGGCAGAGGCTCCGTCGTATCGTTCCGCATGAGCGAGATCGCGTGACCGCCTCTCGCGAGCTCGGAGACAAGCGCCTCCAGCTGCTTTCGGGCCGACTCGCTGGAGCCGTTGTCGACGACTATGGCGTCGAGCGCCGGGTACTTCGTGCGCGAGAAGAACGAGCGGAGAGCGGTCTCGACGTGGACTTGCGCGTCCCGGGTCACGATCACCACGGAGACGAGCGGCCTCTGCGGCTCGGTCGGAGCGGCGACGCACACCGGGCGGGTGTTGCTGAGGGCTTCCTTGTAGACGGGCTGAGTCCGCCTGGCGACCTCGTCCCAAGAGAACTCCTGCCTCGCTCGCTCGGCGCCGGCTTTGCCCAAGCGCTCGCGGAGCGCTTGGTCTGAGACGAGCCGGTCGAGCGCGCGGGCGAGAGCGGGCGCGTCGCCGGGAGCGACAAGGAGCCCGTCCTTCTCGTGGCGCACGATCTCCGCGAGCCCGCCAGATCGGGCCGCGACGACCGCCGCCTCACCGAGCATAGCCTCGAGCCCGACAAGGCCGAAGGGCTCGTAGAGCGAAGGGATCGCGACAATGTCAGCCGCCCTGTAGACGTACGAGAGCGCTTCGCCGCGAACGTAGCCGAGGAGACGAAAGCGGTCGCCGAGCGGCGCCAGCGCTTGCCTGAGACGGTCCTCGCCTCGGCCCGTCCCCACGACGGCGAGGCGCAACTCCGGGCGAGCTCCGGCGACGCTCAAAATCGCGTCGGCGAGGATCTCGAGCCCCT
>JACQDU010000722.1 GCA_016200955.1 bacterium | reverse complement strand
GTCGAGCGGGAGGCCGGCGGCGCCGAAGAAGCCGAGCAGTCCGGCTCGGCCCATGGCTAGGACGACCTCGCACGAGCCGATGCCGTTCGCCATCTCTCCCGCGACGTAGGCGTACCGCACTCCGTGGGCGGCGCGGAAGGCGGGATCGCCGAGCTGCTCCGGCCTGAGCGCGGGAGCGAACGCCCGGAGCGGGAGCGCGAGGGGATCGGGCGACTCCTCGCCTCCGAAGGTCGCCGTGCCGTCCTGCGCGACCGCGACACCCGCCTCGGACTCGAGCACGTAGACGGGCGAGCCGACTCTCCCGAGCGCGCGCTCGAGCGCGAGGGGACCGGGCGCGGGCGGCGTCGCTCCCGGCGTCCACCAGCCCAGCGCGCCACGGCGGACGGCTCGCGTCTTCACCAATGAAAACCCCTTCGCGCAACCCGCGAGGGTCGCGCGCCCTTGCTTCCGAGAAGTCTGCCCCACGCGGGAGCCAAAGATGAAAGAGTTTCAGCACGGGAAGGTCAAGCCTTTGCCCGGCTCTCCGTGCATTTTGTCTGGAGTCAGAAATGTCTGGAATCGACGAGCTTGCGCCGCGAAGCGTCATCGCTCTCCCTCCCCCGAAGGGGGAGGGTCGGGGAGGGAGCGTCTCTACGAGGGCGTCGCGCTCGCGCCTCGCAGGCAGTTCATCGAGCGAGCGAGGTCGAGGAGATCCTGGGGAGTGAACGGCTTCTCGAGCGAGCGCGTGCACGTGGCCCCGCCCGAGCGAGCGCACACGTCGGCGACGACTCGCCCCACGTCCGGGTCGCTCGAGGCGACGATCACCGGAAGCTCCGCTCCGCCCTTCTGAGCGCGAAGCTCGGCGAGCACGTCGGCTCCGCTTCCGTCGGGCATGTGGAGGTCGAGGATCACGAGGTCGAACGCGAGGCCCGCCGCCCGCAGCGACTCCCTCGCGCGGACGCCGCTCTCGGCCTCGATGATCTCGACGTTCGCGGCGAGCTCCTTGCACGCGGCGCGCACGAGCTTCCGCATGACGCGGGAGTCGTCGGCGACGAGCACGCGGAGCGGCCTGTCCTGGGGCTGGGCGAGGACGATCACGACCTCGAAGTCTCCGAGCTCGCTCGTGAACGGGAGGAGGAGCGTGGGCGAGTCGCGCAGGCGGTGGACCTCGTGCTCCTTCCCGCAGACGACCGTCGGGAGAGACATGGCGATCACGCTGGGAGCGGCGCCCGCGGCACCGATCGCGTTCTTCGCGCGGCCGGCGACGATGTTCGCGATCTCTCCCACTCCGTCGGCGACGGTCGGGCCGACCTCGTCGAGCTGTTCTCCCGCGAAGCGCGAGACGACCCGGCAGGCCACGTGAGCCGAGAAGGAGAGGACGACCGCGCCCTTCCTGTCTCCCCCGAAGCCGACGACGGCCGAGACGTCGTGAGGCGAGGGAGGCGAGGCCTCGACGACGCGCCCGACGCTCACGGGGCAGCCGAGCATCTTCTCGAAGGTCTCCTCGACCGCGCGCACGAAGGGCGCCGCGAGCTCGGGAGAGACGGGAGCCTTGGCTTCCTCGCTCACGTCGAGCCCTCGGCCGGAGGAGGCGGCGCTCCCTCGCTCGCCGGCGGCGACGCTCCCTCGGCGGGCGCGGGCGGAGGAACTGGAGGAGGAGCAGGAGCCGGAGCTGCGTCCTGGATCCCCTCGTAGCCCGAGTACGAGTCTTCCTGCGAGGCCTCGCCGCTCCGGCGAGACGTGAGGCGCCGTGCGGCGTCGAGGAGCTCGTGCGGATCGAAGGGCTTCCCGACGAAGATGAGCGGCGCCGATCCTGGCGGCGAAGCATCCGCGAGGCGAGGGGCCGCCTCGATCTGCGAGAGGCTCGAGACGACGACCACGGGGATCAGCTTCCCTCGCGCGTCGCGTCTCACGTGAGAGACGACGTCGTATCCGTCTCTCTCGGGCATCTTCAGGTCGAGCACGACGAGGTCGATCGTGTAAGCGTTCTTCTCGATCAGCTCGATCGCCGCCACGCCGTCAGCGGCTTCCAGGAGCTCGACCTCACCCAGCCCCTGGAGGGCCGAGCGCTCGATCTTCCTCATGACGCGCGAGTCGTCCGCGAGGAGTATGCGAAGGGGCATGCTGTGGCTCGAAGGTGGCCGCGCGAAGGCGACCCTGAGGGTGAAGGTCCCGACCTCGGTCGCGAAGTCGATCCGCGACCAGTCCGCTCCCTCGAGGCCGAGGTCCGCGAGAGAGAACCCGGTGAGGACGGTCGGCACGCTCATGTCGAGCCTTCCGAGCCCGAGCGCGGAGAGGACGGACTTCGCGCGCCCGGAGACGATGTTCACGAGCTCGCCGACTCCGTCGGTCACGTCGCCTTCCTCGACCTCGGCCGTGCCCTTGAGCATGCGCTCGACCGTCGCTCGCGCGACTTCTTGCGGGAAGGTCACGAGGACCACGCCGTAGCGCGGCCCGGAGAACTCGATGAGCGCCGTGATCCCCGCTCGCGCCGCCTGGTCGTCCGTGAGCGCGTCCTCGATCGTCTGGCCGATCGCGTCGAGGCCGAGGAGACCGTAGAACGTCTCGGTCACCGCGGCCACGAACGGCTGCGCGATCGCCACCGCCGAAGGCGCCTCGGTCACGATTCCCTCAGGCACGAGCTCCCGCCGTCCGGGGACACCATAATCGGAAGCTCGCCATCGCGCACGGGATCGTGGCTCGGTGGCGGACAAATCGGTGACACCGACTCTCAGAACTTCAAGATCACGGGCCCCGCCACCGTCACGAGGATCGTCGCGAAAGCATAGACCCCCGCGTAGCCGATCGCGGGCAGGTTCGACCCGGCCTGCTTGTTCACGATCCCGAGAGCGGGCGTGTTGATCATGCCTCCCGTGATCGCCCCGAGGAGAGTCACGGGGTCGAAGCCGAGGACCTTCCTGCCGAAGACGTAGCCCGTGAAGATCGGCGCGGTCGTGACGACCACGCCCGAGAGGAAGATCCCGATACCGGCCTGTCTCATTCCCTGGACGATCGTCGCGCCGGCCCTCGTGCCGAGCTCGGCCATGAACAGGAGGAGACCGAGCTCGAGGAGGAGATAGCGCGCCGCGGGAGGAACGCGGCCGAAGACCGGGTGCTGGTAGCGGAGGTAGCCCACGAGGAGGCCGAGGAGCAGGAGCCCTCCCGCGGAGCCGAGCACGGGGTAGCCGGCGCTCGGCGTCCCGGTGTGGACCTCGATCATGCCGACGAGGAGCCCGAAGAATATCCCGAAGGCGAACGTGAGGAGGTCGGTCTCGTGGATCGGCCCCTCCGGGCGGCCGATCTCCTTCACGAGCTCGTCGATCTGCGCGCGAGGTCCCGTGAGGAGGACGTGGTCTCCCTTCTCGAGCTTGAGGTCGAAGGAGAGAGGCATCTCGACGCCCTCTCGGTGGACCTCGAAGAGGATGCACGCGTGGCGGTTCACGACCGCCTCGAGGATCGTCTGGCCGATCGTCCGCTGGTCCGTCACGAGAGCCGAGGCCGTGTCGAGGCGGACTCCCGAGAGCTCGTCGTCGAGGCACTCCTCTCCCAGGAAAGCTCGGAGCTTCTCGTGCGCCGGGAGGTAGCCGAGCGCGAGCACGGTGTCCTGGGCCTCGAGCACGGTCGTGGGCCCGGGCTTCAGGAGAGACGCCCCGCGCCGGAGCTTCCCTAGGACGGCTCCCGTGGCCTGGAAGAACCTGAGCTCGCCCAGGCTCTTTCCCACGGCCTGGGCGTTCGTCACTCGGTAGGTCCGGGCCTGGGGCGGGCCTTTCGGTCCGAGCCGGAGCTCGTCGTCGATGTCGCCTTGCCTCGCGCGCGAGCGGCTCGCGCTCTCGAGCTTCTGCGCCTCCCGGGCGAGGTCGATCCGGAGGAGGCGCGGGAGGGCCTGGATGATCGCGAGGAGGCCCACGAGGCCGAAGACGGAGGTGATCGCGAAGGCGATCGTCGAGTCCTCGACGAGCTTCGCCGCCACCGCGGCGTCGAGCGCGACGGCTCCCGGCGTCTTCAGGAGGTGGTTCGCCGCCGCGACGCCCGAGACCGTGGTCAGGCTTCCTCCCATGATCCCGAGGACGTGTCCTCGCGAGAGCCCGAAGACCCAGCTCATCCCGAAGGCCCCGAGCGCCGCGGTCCCGATCATGACCGTTCCCAGGGCGACGAACCGGAGGCCGTTCTCACGGAACGCGGGGAAGAAGCGCGGGCCCGACTGGAAGCCGATCGAGTAGAGGAAGAAGATCAGGCCGAGGATCCCGATCATCTCGGGGAGCTGGCACCCGAGGTGGCCGAAGTAGAGGGCCACGAAAAGGACACCGACCGACGGCCCGAGCTCGAAGCCCTTCACCTTGAGCTTCCCTATGAAGAAGCCGAGCCCGATGATCAGAAAGAGGACGGCCATCGGGTCCTGGAGGATCTTCGAGGCGTCGACGATCACCTGGCCGATCGGCATGTCGCGCGAATGTGCACGCGCCGCCCCTCCGTGTCAACGCCGTTCGCTTTCCGCAAGGGAAAGGGCCGCGCTCGCGGCGACGCCCCGCTCGCGTCGATTTGCAAAGGGAGGAGCGCGCAGCTAAACGTTCCCTGGCGCCCTCGCGTGGGGTCCCGGGGTGAGGGCGCCGGAGCGGCAAGTTGTCCGACTGGAAGCAGAGCGGCGAAACCCGCCGGAGCACGGCGACCGAGGAAGAGGTCGAGACGAGCTCGCGGCTCATCCCGCCTTATCACGTCGTCCTCCTCGACGATGACGACCACACCTTCGAGTACGTGATCCACATGCTCCAGACCCTCTTCGGCTTCCCTCCGGAGAAGGGGAGGCGCCACGCGGACGAGGTCAACGCGACCGGCCGCTCGATCGTCTGCACGACCTCGAAGGAGCGCGCGGAGCTCAAGCGAGACCAGATCCACGCCTTCGGCCCCGACCTCCGCCTCGAGCGCTCGCAGGGGTCCATGAGCTCGATCATCGAGCCCGCCGAGGGCTAGACGAGACGCACGATTCAGCACGGGGACCTTGCCCATGCCCGTCCGGGAGAGGGCGAGGGCAAGCGAGGGCACGGGCAAGGACGGCTCATCCCGATTCACCGTCGCGCCCTTTCATTCAGCGAGGACGCTTCTCCAGCTCCTGGAGCGCCGTGCGGACCGCGGGGGCCTGCGCGTCGCTCGGGGCGATCTCGAGGAACTTGCGCAGGTCGGCGATCGCGCCCTCGCGGTCGTCTTTCTGGCGCTTCGCCATCCCGCGCATGGCCCACGCGATCGCGCAGCCGGGAAAGATGTCGATCGCGCGCGAGTAGTCCGCGATCGCCCCGTCGAGGTCGTGCTTCCTCGCACGAGCCTGCCCCCGGTGAGCGAACGCGTCCACGCTCCGCGGCTCGAGCTCGAGGGCGCGGTCGCAGTCGGCGAGCGCGCCGTCCTGGTCGCCCTTCTCGCTCCGGGCCCAGGCG
>JACQDU010000734.1 GCA_016200955.1 bacterium | reverse complement strand
GCCCGTCGCCTGCCGCGCCGATCGATCCTGATCGTCGATCCCGACGCGGCCTCGCGCGCTCTCGTCGAGGCCGTGCTCAAGGGAGATCACTGGGTGCGCGGCGCACCGACGGGCCAGGAAGCGATCGACGCTTACGACGCCCCGCGCGCCTTCGATTACGTGATCCTCGACGTCGCTCTCATGGGGCCGCCCTCGGGGGCCGAGGTCCTCCTGGCTCTCAGGAAGAAGGACCCGAAGGCTCGCATCATCCTCCTCACGCAGCTCGCCTCCGACTCGGAGCTCGTGCGGAAGTGCATGCCGCAGGCCTACGCTCTCCTGAGAAAGCCCGAAGGTCTCAAGGACGTGCGCGACCTCCTCACCTAGAGCGGCGCGGTGCTTGGGCTCGCGAGCCGGCGAGCTCGAGGACGCGTTCGAACTCCTCCTTCGCGACGGGCATGACGGAGAGGCGCTGCCCTTTCCTGAGCACGGCCATTCCCGAGAGCTCCTCGTGGGCCCGCAGCTCGGCAAGGTCGATCACGCGCTCGAAAGTCCTCACGTGCCGGACGTCGGGGCAGAACCAGATCGGCTCCTCGGGAGTCGCCCTCGGATCGTAATGAGAGTCCGCCGGGTCGAGCGCGGTCGCGTCCGCGTGAGCTTCCGCGACGACCTCCGCGACTCCCGCGACTCCGGGCGGCTCCGCGCTCGAGTGGTAGAAGAGGAGGAGATCGCCTCTCTTCATGGACCGCAGGTAGTTCCTTGCCTGGAAGTTCCTGACGCCGTCCCAGGCGGTCGTCTTCCCGTTCGACCTCTCGAGGTCGGCGATCGAGAAGCAGTCGGCCTCGGATTTCACCAGCCAGTAGCCCTTGCCCATGACGTTCACCCCTCGAAGGCCCACCTTGGGACGAATGACCGCTGGACTCCTGGCGTTTCGGTCCTCGTCAGGTGAGCTCCCGGTGACTGCGCGACCCTTCGAGGCGATATCCCTTTCTGGGATCCACTCCTCGAGCCGCCAAGGCTCAGCTCGGCCCGGAAACCGACGGATGCCGCCCTCAGGCTCTCTCGTCCGACGGAGACCCGCTCGCCCGCGGCCTCGGCCTCGGGGCCGTGCCGCTCGCATCGTTCCTCGCCGGCCTCGCACGCGGCACGACGACGATCCCGGTATCGGAGACGTGGAAGCGCTTCCGGTCCGCTTCGAGGTCGAACCCGATCCGACCCCCATCCTAGAGCTGGAAGTTCTTGTCGACGATCGCGCGGTGGACGCGCGCGCCCTTGCCGATCCGGACGCCGTCGAAGATCACGCTCCCGGTGACCTCGGCGCCCGCGTCGACGAAGCAGTCGCGGCCGACGATCGAGTCCTTGACGTAGCCGCCGGCGAGGATCGTGCCGCCCCCCACGAGCGACTGGACGGCCATCCCGCGCCGGCCGTCCTCGTCGAAGACGAACTTCGTGGGAGCCGCTCCCGTGCCGGCCGAGCGGATCGGCCAGGCCTTGTTGTAGAGGTCGAGCTGGGGAGTGACGGCCTTGAGGTCGAGGTTCGCCTCGTAGTACGCCTCGATCGTGCCCACGTCGCGCCAGTACTGACCGTCCGCAGGAGCGCCCGGGACGTGGTTCTGGTTGAAGTCGTAAGCGAACAGCCGCGCCGTCGCGCAGAGGTCGGGCAGGATGTCTTTCCCGAAGTCGTGAGAGGGCGCCTCCGCGTTGTTGATGAGCAGGTCCTGGAGGAACTGCGCGTCGAAGACGTAGTTCCCCATGGAGGCGAGCGCGCGATCCGGCTGGTCCGGCATGGACGGCGGGTTCGCCGGCTTCTCGAGGAAGGACGCGATCCTTCCCTTCGAGTCCACGGAGACGATCCCGAACGACTTCCCCTCCGCGAGAGGCACGGGGATGCACGCCACGGTCGCGAGAGCGCGGCGCTCCATGTGGAAGTTGACCATCTGCTTCACGTCCATCTTGTAGATATGGTCCGCCCCGAAGACGAGGACGAGGTCCGGCCCGTGGTCCTCGACGAGGCTCCAGTTCTGGAGCACGGCGTCGGCGGTCCCCGCGAACCACCCCGACCCCATGCGCATCTGCGCGGGGACGGGGACCACGAACTGGTCGCGGTCGAGACCGCGGTTCATGGCCCACGTGCTGTGGATGTGGTCTAGGAGAGATTGCGACTTGTACTGGGTGAGGACGTAGACCGAGCGGAGCCCCGAGTTCCAGAGGTTCGAGAGCACGAAGTCGATGATCCGGTAGCGGCCGCCGAACGGGACCGCGGGCTTCGCGCGCTCCCGCGTGAGCGGCTGGAGCCTCTCGCCCGCGCCACCGGCGAGGACCAGCGTGAGCGACCTCGGGACGGGCATGGGATCTCTCGATGAGAGAACATACCGGCAAGGGGCCGCCCCTGGCCAGCGTCGGGCGCGGCGCGCGGGATCTTCGTGGACGCCGGGCTCCGCGCCCACTAGGTTGATGCGCCAGGAGGCGCGAGCGTGACCCGGGTCGTGGACCCGACGGACCTGGCGGCGAGGTACCTGCGAGCGGCGACCGAGACGGCGGTCTCGCTCACGGCGACCGACGACCCGGCGTCCGCGCTCCAGTCGATCACGGACGCTCTCGTCTCCGAGCTCGACGGAGCGCTCGCGCGAGTCTGGCTCTACGAGAGGGAGACGGACACGCTCGTGCTCCGCGCGAGCTCGGGTCTCTCGAGGGCGACGACCGGGAGCTCGCGCGCCCGGATCTCGGTCGCGACTTACCCCTACAAGGTCGGCGTCGTCGCGCGCACGAGGAAACCGTTCGTGCAGAACGGCCTCGATGGCGACCCGCACTTCGAGGCCGGCTGGGTCGCGAGGGAGAGGATCGCCTCGGTCGCCGTCTTCCCTCTCATCGCCGGCTCCGAGCTCCTGGGAGTCCTCGTCCACTTCTCTCGCTCGCATCTCCCCGACCTGGTCGTCGAGGTCCTGAGGACCTTCGTCGCCATGCTCACGATCCACCTCCACGAGAGGCGCCTCGAGAAAGCCCTCGAGGACACGAAGCACTGGAGCGCGCGCATGATCGAGGCGACCGAGGAGCGCCTCCGCTCGGTCATCGCGCACGCGCCGATCATCGTCTTCGCCCTCGACGAGCGTGGCGTGATCACGCTCTCGGAGGGAGGCCGCACGCTCGAGGCCCTCGGCTGGAAGCCGGGGGAGCTCGTCGGCCGGTCCGTCTTCGAGCTCTACGCGAACGAGCCCGGAGTCCTCGCGAACACCCGCCGCGCTCTCGCGGGCGAGGCATTCACCGCGACCGATGTTCTCTCGGGCGGCACCGCCTTCGAGACGCACTACTCGCCGATCAAGGACAGCGAGGGCAGGCTCCGCGGCACGATCGGGATCGCGACGGACGTCACCGAGCGCCACAGGGTCGAGGAGGCGCTCAAGCTCCAGCAGCGCGATCACCAGATCATCTTCGACGCCGTCCCCGCCATGATCTGGTACAAGGACGACAAGAACCGGATCCTCCGCTGCAACGAGGCCGCCGCGCGCGCCGCGGGCAAGACCGTCCGCGAGATGGAAGGCCGGAAGACCGAGGACTTCTACCCGGACGAGGCCGCTCGCTACCTCGCGGACGACCTCGAGGTGATCCGCTCGGGGAAGCCCAAGCTCGGGATCGTCGAGCCCCACCAGATCGCCTCGGGACAGAAGATCTGGGTCCAGACGGACAAGATCCCTTACCGCGACGAGAGAGAGAACATCGTCGGCGTCATCGTCTTCGCCCGCGACATCACCGACCTCAAGCGCATGGAGCAAGAGCTCCTGAAGGCGGCCAAGCTCGAGACGATCGGCCTCCTCGCGGCGGGGATCGCGCACGACTTCAACAACATCCTCACGATCATCACGGCGAACGTCTCCCTCGCGAAGCACGCCGCGAGCTCTCCTCCTTCGAGCGAGACTCCCGACCTCCCCTCGCTCCTGGGCGAGATCGAGGCCGCCTCGGGGCACGCGAAGGACCTGACGCAGCAGCTCCTCGTCTTCTCGAAGGGCGGGGCGCCGGCGCGCGAGACGACCTCGATCGGCGACCTCGTCCGCGAGTCGGCGGGCTTCGCTCTCCACGGCTCCAACGTGCGCTGCGAGCTCTCCCTGCCGCCCGACCTCTGGCCGGTCGACGTGGACCGCGTCCAGATCGACCAGGTCGTCCACAACCTCGTCTTGAACGCCCAGCAAGCCATGCCCAAGGGCGGCGTCCTCAGGGTGAGCGCCGAGAACGTCAACATCGGGAGCCAGCCCGGCCTGGCGCCACTCCCGCCCGGGCGTTACGTGAGGCTCTCCTTCGAGGACCAGGGAGTGGGTATCGAGAGAGAGAACCTCCCGAAGATCTTCGACCCCTTCTTCACGACGAAGTCCACGGGGACCGGCCTCGGCCTGACGCCGACCTACTCGATCATCAAGCGCCACGAGGGCCACATCTCCTGCGAGTCCGAGATGGGAGTCGGCACGACCTTCAGGATCCTCCTCCCCGCTTCCGACCAGCGCGTCCTCGCGCTCCAAGAAGGCGCCTCCCCGCCCGTCGTCGGCCGTGGGAGGATCCTCGTCATGGACGACCAGGACCAGATCCGCGCGGCCATGGCGCACATCCTGCGCCACCTGGGCTACGACGCGAGCTTCGCCCGCCACGGCCTCGAAGCCATCGAGCTCTACTCGGCCGCCATGGGCTCCCCGCGCCCCTTCGACGCCGTGATCATGGACCTGACCGTCCCCGGAGGCATGGGAGGCCGCGACGCCCTCGAGCGTCTCCTCGCGATCGACCCGGACGTCCGCGCGATCGTCTCGAGCGGATACTCGAACGACCCCGTCATGGCGAACTACAAGGGCTACGGCTTCCGCGGCCTCATCGCGAAACCCTTCGACCTCGAGGGCCTCAGCGCCGTGCTCCACGACGTCCTCGGGTGAGGAGGCCGAGCCCTCCTCATTGACACCTTCGCGACCTCACGCGAGACTCGGGAAATGGACGCCGTCCCGGGTCCCATGGATCCCGAGCGCCGCAGCGAGATCGAGAGGCGCCTCGGGTATCGGTTCGCGAGCGACGAGCGGCTCCAGGTCGCTCTCACCCACTCCTCGGCGAAGCCCGAGGGAAGGCCGTCCTACGAGAGGCTCGAGTTCCTGGGAGACGCCGTGATCGGGCTCGTCGTCTCCGACTTCCTCTTCGCCGCCTTCCCCGAGCGCGACGAGGGTGAGCTCACGCGGATCAAGTCCGCGGTCGTCTCCGAGAGCGCTCTCGCGAGCTGCGCGGCGCGCCTGAGGCTCGACCTCGCGCTCGACGCGGGGAAGGGCGTCAAGAAGGACGGGATCCCCGCCTCGATCCAGGCCGACGTCTTCGAGGCCGTCTCGGGAGCGATCTACTTGGACGGCGGTCTCGAGGCCGCGCGGCGCTTCGTCCTCCTGAACCTCGCTCCCGCGATCGAGAGCGTGCTCGGGGCGAGGAACGCGAGGAACTGGAAGTCGATCTTGCAGCAATACACGCAGCGCCTCCTCGCGACGACGCCCACCTACGAGGTCGTGCGAGCCGTCGGCCCCGACCACGTGAAGGAGTTCGAGGTCGTCGCTCTCGTGAAAGGCGAGGTCAGGGGAGCCGGGCGAGGCCGCTCGAAGAAGGTCGCCGAGCAAGCGGCGGCTCGCGCGGCGCTCGAGGCCCTCATCGGGGGAGCCGCGCCTTCCAAGGACGCTCACACGCTCGAGAAGCTCGCGGACGAGCTCGTCGCGCCCGAGGATGCCCAGGCGGAGAACGGCGCGTGACCCTCGCCCGGGACCTGGCCGCTCTCATCGCGAGGCGAGCGATTTATCTTCATCGCCGACGACATCCAGCGTGAATCCCTCGGTGACCTCTTCCAGCACGCGCTGCGACTGCTCGGTTTTTTTGAGCAGCTCGGCAATCTGGGAAAGTGTCGCCACTTTCACCCGCAGCTTCTTGTTCAGCAGCAGCGCCAGTTCGTCGATGAGATTGAGATTGCGCGGATCGGCCAGCGCGATATCCAGAGTTCCGTTCTGGGCGTGCAGGGGAACAAAGTTGTAGCGGAACATCAGGTCGACGGGAATGGACCGGAACAACTCGTGGTCGATCGATCCCTCGCGCAGATCCACAAACTCGCATCGATATCGCGCGGCAAAGCCTCGTGCCTGGGCGGTTTCGGCCGCCGGGTCCAATATCCTGTTGATTTTATCGGTCGCCATAATTCCT
>JACQDU010000733.1 GCA_016200955.1 bacterium | reverse complement strand
GTCGATTCCCGAAGCATCCTGTTTCGCCGGGTCCCACTTGAGCAGGCCCTCGAGATCGCTGAGCTCGAACGCGATCCAGACATCGGCCGGGACCAGTTGCTTCTCCGCGAGATCGAGCACGGTGAAACAGCTCGCGTTCACGACGTAGGTCCCTGGGACCGTGAACCGCACCTGGAGCTTCCCGGGCGTGAAGCTCACCGCCTTGAGCGTGAACGGCTTGTCGTCCGGGCGGATGAACGTGAACGCTACGAGCGGCGCGAATATCGGGTCGTCGGGGATCGTGCCTGCGGTGAAAGTCCCCACGTCCCCGAGCGAGAAGGGGGCCGTCTCCCCCGGCGCAAGGTTCGTGGGGGGTGATCCCTTCGTGAACGTGGGCGACGTCGCTTCGACGACCGTCCCTTCCTCGTGCGAGAAGAACGAGCCATCGATGGAGGTGTCGATCGTCGCGTGCTTCGCAGTGGGAGAGCCCGCTACGCTGTAGATCACGAAGAAGACGATGCCACCGGCGTCGGTCGTCTGCGTCAGGCTCCCCGCGACCGCGGAGTCGGGCACGGGCGGCGGCGGCGGAATGACTCCCGGAGGCGGCGGCGGGATGAACGGCACGGGCGGACCGCTGATCTTCATCTCGGCGCTGACCGTGATGGTCACGGTATGCCCCGCTTC
Source organism: bacterium (assembly GCA_016200955.1). GTDB lineage: Bacteria > Planctomycetota > J058 > J058 > JACQDU01 > JACQDU01. Next base: position 9,552 of record JACQDU010000733.1, on the reverse strand, counting down.
GGGCGGGGTCGTCGTCACCGTCTTCACGAGGACCGCACCCTTGCACGCGAGAAAGGTCCCGGCGACCGAGACCGGCGGCAGCAGGAAAGGCGGCACGCCGATCGGCGGCAGGACGCTCAGGGGTGAGTGCGTCTCGAGGACCGCGCCCGGCGTCAAGCTAGCCGTGGGCGGCGCGGCCGGCAGAACCACGAGCGTCGAAGTCGCCGAGACCGGGGGGGGGGCTCGTCGGGCTGGCAAGTAGCACCATACAGACGACGAGAAGCGCAGCGGCGGCAGAAACGACCATCCGGCGGGCTCGCATCGCTCCCCTCCGCATGTCCCGAATCCCACGGAAACTCTAGCCATGCCGCGAAGCCGTTTCCAGGACATCGAAGGCCTGGCCCGAGCGCCGCTGATCGAGACCCGCACCTCGATGGGGGAGGGTGGATGACCCTCCTCCATCGACATGCATCTCTATGGGCGACGGTGGATGACCCTCCTCCATCGACATGAATCTCCATGGGCGACGGTGGATGACCCTCCTCATCGACATGCACCTGGATGCAGGAGGGGGACGACCGCCTCAAGTCGACATGCACCCACGATGGGCGAGGGTCCGACCCCTCCCGACACGAGATCGACGTCGCGCGGCGGAGGTGCAGCCCCTCGCGACGTTTCGTAAACTGCTCCGCCTGGAGGTCGCGATGGCCCACGAGCTCGACACCGCGTCGTTCATCTCGCTTCCCGTCCTCGGCGCGACGAGCGCCCTGTCGCTCGCATCCGCGCTGGATGCGGCGGCGGAGGGAAAGAAGCTCTCGCCCTCTCTCATGAAGGCCAAGAAGGCCATGGCGACGAGCGCCGCCGCGCTCGAGAAGGCGCTCAAGGAGAGACTCGGGGGGGCCGCATCGCCGGGCGTGCGCGCGGCCGACCAGGAGGAGGACGCGATCTGGGCCGCGATCCGCGATTGGCTGAACGCGTTCGCCCGGATCCCCGAGAAGCACGCGACGCACGACAAGAAGGCGGTCACGGCGCTCGAGGCGCTCTTCCCGGACGGCCTCTCCTTCACGCCGCTCCCCGTCGCCGCCGAGTGGGCCGAGGCCGAGACGCGCGTTTCGAAGATCGCCGCCGAGAAGCTCGAGGTCCACTTCCATGCGCTCGGCGGCGGCTCGTTCCTGAAAGCTCTCCACGCGATCCACGCCGCGTACGGGAAGGCGCTCGGGATCACCTCTCCGGTCGACCTCGGGAAGGCGCCGGCAATCCGGAAGCCGCTCGCAGCCGGCCTGAAAGCGACGAAGAGCTACGTGCTCAAGGTGGTCGCGACCGTGGAGGAGGACGATCCGAAGACGGGGACACTCGCCAAGGATCTCCTCGTGCCTCTCCCCAGGCTCGAGGAGGAGGCGCCGGGGAGGCCGAAGAAGAAGGGCGGCTCCTCCGACTCCTCCGGCGGGACGGGCTCGACGGGCTCGACCGGCGGCAAGTAGGCGCAGGGGCACCGAAGACGAAGCAAGAGGGGAAGGAACGGGCGCGATCGTGCGAGCCACGCGTCCCCCCGAGGCACCGGGGACGGACCATCCCTCCTCTTCCTGCTCCAGAGCGTAGAGCCCCATCCGCCAAGGCGGGGGTGCCGCGTTCGGGGTTCCAGGCCTGCACATGATCCCCGGCCTGTCCCACCTGAGGCGCCGTCTTCCCTGCCACACCCACGCTACCGAAGGCCCTCGCGCGAGTGGATATCTCCCGGGCCTGCTGGCTCGACCCAGCCCGCCCACTTGCACCCGACCCAGGAGATCGAGAACACCGCCCCGACCCGCGCTCCCTGTCCGCAGGCTCCATACTCCTACCACCCCCCAGCGACACTCGTCCTTCCGCTGGTCTTGGAACTTCGTTCCTTCGTGCCTTCGTGGTTACTGACTCTCTCCTCTCCGCCTTGTCCTCTCACTTCATCTTCCCTACTTCTCCTCTTCATTGGTCCTCCTCCTCTCCTCGATTCCTGCTCTCCACCTCTTGGCGTCTTCGCGTCTTTGTGCCTTTGCGTGCTCCGGATCCGCGAGACCTGGCCCCGCCGCTCCGCCCGTTCGATCGCGGTAGAATGCCGCCAGGTGCAGGCTTGACCAGGGAAACCAGCCTTCCGCGCGCGACGGACGGCTCCGACATCGTGAGCGTCGTCGTCGGGACCGCCGGGCACATAAACCACGGCAAGTCCACTCTCGTGAAGATGCTCACGGGGATCGACCCGGACCGCTTGAAGGAAGAGCGCGAGAACCGGATGACGACGGACCTCGGGTTCGCGCGCTTCGACCTGCCCGATGGCAGGACGGTCGGCGTCATCGACGTCCCGGGGCACGAGCACTTCGTGAAGAACATGGTCGCGGGAGCGACCGGGATCGACGTCGTCATGCTCGTCGTCGCGGCGAACGACGGGATCATGCTCCAGACGCGCGAGCACCTCGACATCCTCACGCTGCTCGGGGTCGAGCACGGCCTGGTGGTCGTGACGAAGATCGACCTCGTGGACGAGGACCTCGTCGGGGTCGTGATCCTCGAGCTCGCCGACCTCCTCCGCGGGACCTTCCTCGAGAACGCGCCCGTGTGCCCGATCTCGTCGACGACGCAGAAGGGCTTCCCCGAGTTCAAGGCCGCTCTCGCGAAGGTCGTGGGGCAGGTCCGGCCGCGCGACGCGACGGGCGCGTTCCGCATGCCGATCCAGCGCGTCTTCTCGTCCAAGGGACACGGCACCGTCCTCACGGGGATCCCGCTCACGGGGCAGGTCAAGATCGGCGACCCGGTCGAGGTGCTGCCGCCGGGCGCGACGGGGAAGGTGCGCGGGATCCAGGCCTACTCGAGGGACCTCGAGCGAGCGCGCGCCGGGCACTCGACGGCGCTCAACGTGACGGACGTGGACTGGAAGGCCGTGCAGCGCGGCATGGCCGTCTGCGCGCCGGGCGTCTTCACCGCGGAGCAGTTCCTGGAAGCCCGTCTCACGGTGCTCGCGCGGCGGAGGAAGCCGCTCCGGGACCGGACCATGCTCAGGATCCACGTGGGCACCGCCGAGGTCCTGGGAGAGGTCGTCCTCCTCGAGGGAGCGAAGACGCTCGCTCCGGGGATCTCGTCTCTCTGCCAGCTCCGCCTGACGGAGCCCGTCGTGTTCGCGCCGGGAGACAAGTTCATCGCGCGCTTGCACTCGCCCCTCGAGACGATCGGCGGCGGCACGCTCCTCGGCGCTTCGAAGCACCGCTTGAAGGCGGGGAAGGCGTTCGTGATCGAGCGCTTGACCGAGAAGGAGGCGGCGCTCGAGAACCCCGACGACGGCCTCCTCGTGGCGCTCGACGACGCGAAGAAGGCGCTCCGGGCCGACGCGATCGCGAAGCTCGTGAAGCGCCCGAAGGCCGAGATCGACGACGTGCTCTCGCGCCTCTCGAAGGCGGAGAAGGTCGTGGACGTCTCCCTCGGGAAGGGCGGCCCCGCGTTCGTCTCGACCCGGCTCTTCGAGGACGCCCGCGCGAAGGCCCAGCAGGTCCTCCGCGAGAAGCATCAGAAGCGGCCGCACAAGCTCTTCGTGCCGCGGGCCGACCTCCGGGCGACCGCGCAGCTCGACGACCAGGTCCTGGACGTCGTGCTCAAGAAGCTCGAGGGCGAGGGAACGATCGTCGTGACGCACGCCGGGCGGGGCGGCCGCGGCGGGGGCTCGGGCGGCCTCGAGGGAGTGCGCCTCTCCGAGCACCAGGTCCAGCTCCAGGGAGCGGACGCCGAGTTCGCCATGGACCTCGTCACCCTGTTCATGGAGCGCGGCTACGCTCCTCCCGGCAAGGAGGAGGCGTTCGAGACCGTGGCCGGCCTCGCGCTCGAGAACCCGGGGCGCGCGCAGGAGATCTTTCACTACCTCCTCGAGCGAGGCGACATCGTGCAGGTCCACGAGGACATCTACTTCGAGAAGAGCCGCTACGAGGACGCCCGGAAGCGGCTCGTCGAGACCCTCGGGAAGACGGGCTTCCTCCTCTCGTCGGCCTTCAAGGACGACCTCGGGACGTCGCGGAAGTACGCGATCCCTCTCCTCGAGCACTTCGACGAGGTCGGGCTCACGGTCCGCGAGGGCGACGGGCGGGTGCTGCGCAAGAACTAGCGTCCGACGGCGATTCAGGGGCGCAACGAAGCTACAGACGATTGTCGGATTGATCGTTGGTCATTGATCGTTGCGTTCGCCTCCCGGGCTCCAGGGACGCGGACTGTGTCGCGCGCGACCTCCTGCGAGGCGTGGTCGAGCTCGAGGAGTCGCCGGAGCCCGCGTGCGCGGAAGCGCCGCCCTCGCGTCTTCCTTGACGTAGACTCCTCCCGTGCGGAAGACGCCGCTCTACGCCGCGGTGGCGCTCGTCGCGGGGCTCGCTCACGCGGGCGCGCTCGAGGGGGGCTACACGTTCGACGACCACGTGATCGTCGAGAGGAACCCTCTCCTCGTCGTGAGGAGCTCGTCCGACCTCGTCCGTCTCCTCGGCTCGAGCTGGTGGGGCCAGAAGAGCGACCGGACGGGAGAGAGACTCTTCCGCCCTCTCCCGCTCGCCACGTTCGCGCTCGAGCGAGCGATCACGGGAGCGCCGAGCGCGGCCCTGAGCCGCGCGGTGGACGTGACCTTCCACGTGCTCGTCTCGGTGCTCGTGCTCGCGCTGTTCCTCGCTCTCTTAGGAGAGCCCCGCGGAGCCCTCCTCGGAGCGCTCGCGTTCGCGGCTCACCCGCTCCACTCGGAGGCCGTCTCGGGCGTCGTCGGGCGCTGCGAGGTCCTGGCCCTCGCGTTCGGCGTCGCCGCGCTCCTCGTCCACCTGAGGAGCCGGGAGAAGAACGCGCGGAGGCTCGGCGCGATGGCGCTCGAGGGCGTGCTGTTCTTCCTCGCCCTCGCCTCCAAGGAGAGCGGCGGCGCCGTGATCCTCATCGCAGTCGCCATGGACCTGCTCGTTCGAAGGACGCGCCCGTCGGGAGGCTCGACGGCATGGCTCGAGCGATGGCTCGCGCCGTACGGGCCGATGCTCGTCTCCCTGGTCGTCTACCTCTCGGCGAGACTCTGGGCGCTCGAGTCTCTCGTGCCGCAGGAGAGCGCGAGGACGCTCGGGGACATGGCCCTCCCCGAGCGAGCGCGCGTCGCGGTCGTCGTCCTCCGCGACTACTGGTCGTGCGTGCTCCTGCCGTTCGGGGGGACGGCCGCGCACCACCCCTTCCCCGACACGAGCACGTTCGGGACGCTCACCGCGCTCCTCGTGCAGGACGTGCTCGTCGTCGGCGGCTGCTTCCTCTACAGGAGAGGGGGAGAGAGAGGCCGCGCGGTCCTCCTCGGGCTCGTCGCGTTCGAGCTCGCGCTCGTTCCCGTGCTCAACATCGTGCCGATCGGCGTCGTCTTCGCGGAGAGGCTCGCTTACGGGGCCTCGGCCTGGGCAGCGCTCGCGCTGGGAGCGGCGGTGGGGCCGGAGCTCGCCGCGAGGAAGCCGCTCGGGTGGCCGCTCGTGGCGACGGTCGCGATGCTCGCGGGAGCTTGCGTCTTCTCCTCCTCCCGCAACGACCGCTCGTGGGGAGACGACAGGGACCTCTGGCAAGCGACGGTCGACCGCTTCCCCGGGGAGGCGCGCGCCCGCCTCGGGCTCGGCGAGATCCTCCTCGAGGAAGGTGGACGCGAGGCCAGGGATCGCGCGCGGAGGACCGCGCTCCTCTCCGAGTCGAAGAAGCACCTCGAGGCGGCGCTCGACGCCTGGACCGACGAGCAGGCGCTCAAGGTGAAGGCCTACGCGCTCTACGCGCGGGCGATCCGCGCGAGCGTGCCCCACGATTCGCCCGAGTGGCCGATTGCGAAGGCGGGGGCCGACGACGCCTTCGCGCGAGCGCTCTTCTTGAAGCCGGACTCTTACTACGTCTGGCTCCTGCGCGGCCAGGCTCGCATGGAGGACGGTGAAGACCGCGAGGCCGTGAACGACCTCGCGAGAGCGCACGCGATCGCGCCGGAGCAGTACGACGGGGCGCGCTTCCTCGGGCTCGCCCTCTGGCGCATGGGCGACGCTCGCGCCGCGGTCCTCGTCTTCACCGACGCGATCCGGCTCGCCTCGGATCCAGGCGAGGCGCTGTTCAACCGCTTCGAGGCCCGCTGGTCTCTCGGCGAGCGGCAGGAGGCGCTCGAGGACTACGCTCACGCGTCGCGGTTCCTCGCCCGGAACGAACGCTTGCGGGCGACCGATTACATGATCCGCTGGCTCGTCGCGACGGGCAAGAAGGCGGACGCCGAGGCCTTCATCGAGGCGCTCCCCGCGGAGCATCACCGCGAGCTGGACAGCTACCTCCAGCGGACCCGGGCGAACGAGCCGCCGCGCTAAGCTAGCTCCTGGCCGGAAAGTCGGCGGCGCGCCCAGCTCGAGATGGACGAGGAAACACGGAATGACAACACGGAATGACAACTGAGGGTTAGGAATGGCGCTGGCTTCGGTAAACCAGCCTCATTTCCGATTCTAATTCCGTGTTCCGTGTTGATATTCCGTGTTCTCGACGTGGCGTTTCCGGCCGGCCGAGCCCTTCGCGTCTTCACATCTTCGCGTCTTCGCGTTCCCGACACCGCGCCGAGCGTTCATGGTCGCGAGTCGCGACCATGCTGAATACGCCCTGTCATCTAGGCCACGAGAGAGAGCCTAGCGCCCCTCGAAGTCCGGCTTCCGTTTCTCGAGGAAAGCCCGCGTCGCTTCCTGGAAGTCGCGGGAGCGGAAGCACTGCTCGCGGAGCTGGGAGACGAAGGCGGCCGTGGCCGGATCGAGCGGTCCGGGTCGCAGGCGCCGCAAGACGGCCTTCGTGTTCCTCACGGTCAGGGGCGCGTTCTTCGCGATCGCCTCTGCCATGCGGCTCGCCTCCGCGAGCGCGTCGGTTCTGGGAAGCACCCGGTTCGCGAGCCCGAGCGCGAGCGCGCGAGAGGCCGCGATCGGCTCTCCGGTGAAGAACATCTCGCGCGTCGCCGCGAGGCCGACGAGCTCGAGGAGGCGGCGCGTCCCGGAGGCCGAGTAGAGCGCGCCGAGCTTCGCGGGCGGCATGCAGAAGCGCGCGTCGTCCGACGCCACGCGCAGGTCGCAGGCGCACGCGATCTCGCAGCCCGCGCCGAAGGCGTTCCCGAGCACGAGAGCGATCGTCGGCACCGGGCACTCGTCCAGCGCGCGGAGCGCTCGCTCGAGCGGGTGGGAGCTCTCGTCCACGACGGAAGCTCCCGAGGAAAGCTCGCGGACGAGCTCCTCGATGTCGTAGCCGGTCGAGAAGGCGCGCTCGCCCGCTCCTCTCAGGATCAGGGCACGCGGGGCGGCCGGGTCGCTCGCGAGGACGCGCTTCTCGATCTCGCGCAGGCGCGCTTCCAGGGCCGAGAGGAGCGCGCGGTCGACGGCGTTCCCCTTCGCCTCGGCGTCGAGGACGAGCACCGAGACCCGCTCCCGCTCCTCGAGAAGGACGGCTCCCACGAGCTCCTCCTTGCCCTCCGATCGTCCTGAGCGTAGGCCGCGCGAAGCGCGGCCGAAGTCGAAGGACGGGCGAGCCGCTACGCTCAGGGCGAACGGAAGGGATTTGAAATACCTTCGCGTACGAACTATCTTCGGTCAACGCCGATCGGCCTCGAGGGTGCGAGCGACATGAGCGAGCGAGAACCTTTCTTCACCGAGGAGCACGAGATGTTCCGGAAGAGCGTCCGCGCCTGGGTCGAGCGCGAGCTCACGCCCTACGTGGACGCGTGGGAAGAGGAGGAGATCTTCCCCCGCGAGGTCTTCAAGAAGGCCGGCGACGAGGGCCTCCTCGGGCTCAAGTACTCGAAGGACCTGGGAGGGGCCGAGCTCGACTACTGGTTCACCGTCGTCTTCGCGGAGGAGCTCGTCCGCTCGCGCTGCGCGGGCGTGAACATGGCGCTCATGGTCCAGTCGGACATGGCGACTCCCGTGATCCACGACCTCGGGACGAAGGAGCAGAGAGACGAGTTCCTCGCCCCGATTATCCGCGGCGAGAAGATCGTCGCGCTCGGCGTCTCCGAGCCGGGAGCGGGCTCGGACGTCGCCTCGATCCGCACGGTCGCGCGGAAGGACGGCGGAGACTACGTGATCTCCGGCTCCAAGACGTGGATCACGAACGGGACGCGCGCCGATGTGATCACGCTCGTCTTGAAGACCGACCCCGACGCCGGGCACGCGGGCGTCTCGATCGTCCTCTTCCCCACGGACACGAAGGGCTTCGCGGTGGGGAAGAAGCTCAAGAAGATCGGCAACAAGAGCTCCGACACCGCGGAGCTCTCCTTTGACAACTGCCGGATCCCGCGCCGCTACCTGCTCGGGGAGGAAGGCGCCGGCTTCTACTACCTCATGCAGAACTTCCAGGGAGAACGCCTCATCGCCGCGATCGCGGCGTGCGCGGCTGGCCAGCTCTGCATCGAGGACGCGGTCAAGTACGGGAACGAGCGGCAGGCCTTCGGGAAGCCGATCATCAAGTTCCAGACGTGGCGCCACACGTTCGCCGACCTCGTGACCGAGCTCGAGGCCGCGCGGAGGCTCACTTACTTCGCGGCCGACCTGTTCAACCGGAAGCTCCCGAGCGTGCGCGAGGTCTCGATGGCGAAGCTCCTCGCGGGCGAGCTCGCGAACCGCGTGGCCGATCGCTGCCTCCAGTTCCACGGCGGCTACGGCTACGTGGACGAGTTCCACATCTCGCGCGCCTGGCGCGACCTCAGGCTCATCACGATCGGTGGTGGCACGAGCGAGGTCATGCGTGAGATCATCTCGAAGCTCGAAGGCTACTGATGCGAGCGGAGCGAGCGCGAAGCGAGGCGCAGCCTCGCTTCACCGCAGGGAAGGCCGCAACGGGGGGGCGCGCGCAGCGCCCACACGGTGCACGAAATGACGACGAAGAGGACCAAGAAGGACCTCGCCTGGGACGTCTACGAGATCAACGACTACACGAACGCTCCCATCGGAAAACCTCTCGCGAGCTTCGCGACTCACCCGGAAGCCGAGGCCTTCGTGCGCGGGATCCAGTTCCACGACCCGAAGACGCGCTACGGCGTCATGCCCGCATCGAAGCGAAAGGCCTGATCTCGGGGCGAGTGGGCCCGCAGGGATTCGAACCCTGATCCGCGCCGGTTATGAGCCGGGCGCTCTAACCATTGAGCTACGGGCCCGAGAGACGGAGAGCCTACCACCCGTGAGCGGCCGTCTCCCGGAATAGCTCAGGCCCGGTCCTTGACCCGCTTCTCGCCGCCCTTGCGGGCGCAGTGGGCGCAGCAATAGATCGAGCCGTCGCCCTCGACGCCGTGCCCGACGACCTTGATCCCGCAGGTCGCGCACGCGGGCGCGAGCGCCTGGATCGCGCACTCGAAGCTGTCGAAGACGTGCGCGTTCTTCCCTCGCGGCGTGATCTCGAGCGTCTTGTCGTAGTCGTTGCCGCAGACCTCGCAGACCGGCATGTTCTCCTCCGTTCGCGCGCGCTCGTGCCCGCGACCGGGACGGGCGCGCGAGCACGAGCACGCGAACGGCACGCCGCGCGGGGACGCTCAATGAAAGGGCGCGATTCAGCACGGTCTCCCGTCCCGACCCCGCG
>JACQDU010000001.1 GCA_016200955.1 bacterium | reverse complement strand
TCGCTGCCGCTCGCCTGGGAAGTCCGAGGAGAGAACGCCACGAGCTTACCCGAGATTCCAGTCCCGTGAGCCAACGCCTGCACGTCGACTTCGTAGTGCCTTTGAGGTACGATCCCGCCCCTCGGAGGTTTCCATGCTCTTCCGCTCGGAGAAGGCGCTCGCCCTCTCGCTCTCGTTTCTGGCCCTCGCGCTCGTCCTGCCCGCGATCGCGGAGGAGTCGCAGCCCGGCTCGCGCGAGGCGAGGCTCGAGACGAGGGAAGGCGTCCGCGTCCTCGTCCTCACCGGAACCGCCCGGGAGCAGGGCCTCGAGCAAGGCCGCGCCCTCGCGGACGAGATCGTCCAGGCCGCGGGCGTGATCGACAAGCTCCGCTCCGCTCGCGCGGGGAAGGATCTCGCGGCCCACAAGGCGCTCCTCGCGAAGTTCAAGTGGAGCGACGACGCGAGCGCGGAGATCGACGGGATCGTCGCGGGAGTGAAAGAGAGGCTCGGAGTCGTGAAGGTCCCGGGGACCGACCGCGACTTCGCTCGCTTCGACGTGGAAGCCGTGAACACCGTCTGCGACCTCCTCCCGTTCGGGTGCTCGTCGTTCACGATCACGGGAGAGAGGGTCGAGGGCGGCCTCACGCTGACCGCGAGGAACCTGGACTACCCGGTCTTCGACGACTCGATGCTCGAGAAGAAGCTCATCGTCGTCCACGCGCGGGCGGGCAACCTGCACGGCTGGGCCACCGTGAGCTGGCCGGGCCTGATCGGCTGCTACACCGGCATGAACGACGAGGGGATCACGGCCTGCATCCACGACGTCGAGGCCGGCCGCGAGGAGATGCCCATGCGATCGGGCCTCACCCCGCGCTCGCTCGGCCTGCGAGCGATCCTCGAGAACGTGGGCAAGGGCGAGGGCTTCGAGAAGCGCGCCGCCGAGGTGCTCCGCCGCTGCCCGGTGATCTACGGCAACAACATCCACGTGAGCGGGCCGGGCTCTTCGCCGCCCGCCGCGATCCTCGAGTGGGATCCCGACCAGCGGAAGGATGGCGGCGTCACGATCCGCGCGAGCGACGGCGGCGAGCCGCTCGTCTGCACGAACCACTGGCGTCTCCGCAAGGAGCCCGAGAAGTGCCGCCGTTACGCCGCTCTCGTGAAGACGCTCGCGGAGCACAAGGAGCCCTTCACTCCCGAGAGCGCCCTCGTCGCTCTCAGGGCCTCGGGCCAGCGAGGCAAGCTCGACCTCACGGTCCACTCCGTCGTGTTCTGCCCCGAGCGCCGCACGGTCCTCGCGGCCTTCGCGAAGGAGTGGAAGACCGCCGCTGCCTTCGAGCAGGGCGTCTCGATCGACCTTGGCGAGCTCTTCGATTCTTCCAGCAAGGCGGCCAAGAAGACGAAGAAGTGGTGGTAGCGGGCGACTAGAAAGAGCACCACGGAGACACGGAGTCACGGAGGAAGCCTTCTCCGTGTCTCCGCGTCTCCGTGGTGAAGGATGCTTCCACGCGATCGCCCGGGCGCCTTGGGCTGCGTGGGGCGACCTTCGTCGCCCCAGCCCCCTCGAACCCCGACGCTCGCACGGAGGCGGTGGGAGTGCCGCTCGAACGATCAGCGAGCCGCTTGCGCGGCCTCGGGAGCGGTGCGCGCAGCAACCTCGGGCGCGACCGGGCCCGCGAGCGCGGGAGCCGTGGCGGCCTCGGCTGTGGCGGCGACCTTCTTCCGCTTGTCGTTCTTGCGGATGAGCTTCTGGACCTTGTTGAAGATGATCGGCGAGACGATCGGCACGTGGCGGCCGCGCGTGCGGATCTGGCCGAAGTGCACGCGGCCGACGTACGTGTCGTTCTTGAGGATCCACGAGACCCCCGCGCGCGACCAGCGCTTCCCGCGGCGCGTGCGGCAGCGCCGCGCCTCGAGAAGCTCGATCAGGCGCTTCATGCTCCTCACGCGGAGGTACTCGCGGAAGATGAACTTGACGATCTGGGACTCCTCCTCGTCGATCCGGAGGAGGACTCCGTCCGAGAGGCGGGCCTCGTAGTCCCGGCGGTAGCCGTAGGGCGCGGGCCCGCTCTGGTGCTTGCCCGCGCGAGCGCCGGCCTCGCGGCCCCTGAGGAGCCGTTCGGCAACGCGCGCGCGGTCGTCGCCCGCGAGAGCGACGGAGCGCTTCCGCTCGCGCCTCTCCCGCTCGATCTGCGGCTCACGGGCTTGCCAGCGCCTCCCCGCCTCGAGGCATGTCTGCGACTGCGCCTCGGTGAGGACCTGCCAGCGCTTCCCGTTCTCTCGTAGCTCCTGGAGGACGTCGAGCGTCACGTCCTTCGTCGCGATCCGGTCGAGCGAGCACACGAGCACGAGGTCCCAGCCGTCCTGCATGGAGTCCAGGAGAGCCATGAGACCCGCGCGCGTCGAGCGGTCGCCTTGACCGAGCCCGGTGTCCCTGTGGACGCCGACGAAGGAGAGCCCGTGCTCGCGGGCGAAGGCGCGCAGGATCAGCTCCTGCTCGTCCACGCTCCTCTGAGCAGCGTTCCTCTCCTCGGAGCCGGTGGTCCGGGCGTAGCCTATGGCTTTCATCGGTCGCCCGCGTTACCGCAGCTGTTCCCACGTCTCGAGCGGCATGTCGTAGGCGATCTTGAGGGCGCCGTTCGCGCCCGCGTAGACCGGCTCCTCGACGAGAGTCACCTTGCCGCCGCCGAAGTCGTCGAGCGCCTCCTCGAGCGCGCGGTCGAGGCCGTGGATCTGCGAGCCGCCCCCCGCGAGGAGGACGTTGTTGCGGATCCTCGCCTGGAACTCGGGGTCGAACGTCGCCACGAGCTTGTCGATCGCCTCGCAGATCGGCGGGATGATCTTGCGCAGACCCTTCCGGATCTCCGCCGTCACGTCGAAGTTCACGGGCTTGCCCGCGACCGGGAAGGTCACGACGACCGGCTCGGCGCTCTCGGTGACGAAGGAGTGCTTCTCCTTGATGGACTTCACCATGTTGATGGTGAAGGCGGCGTTCGGGCACCTCTCCTTGAAGAGCTTCATGAGCTCGCCGTCCAGGAAGTCGCCCGCGATCGGGAGAGTGATCTGGTCGTCCTCGTCCGGCATCGCGCCCTTCATGCGGCAGAGGTCGGTCGTGCCGGCGCCGATGTCGATGACCAGGCAGTCCGTGAGCTTCTCGAGCCCGTAAGCGACCGAGAAGGGCTCGGAGCAGATCACGACCGAGTCGAGAGACTCTCGCGCGATCTCGATGATCGTCTGCTTGTTGCGGATCGACGCCTGCGCGGGGCAGCCGACGACGCCGTAGACGAGCTCACCCGGCTTCGGCCCGGCGAGCTCGACCGCTCGCCGCACGAGGGCCTTCGCGGCTTCCAGGTTCCCGTCGACGTCCTCGGGCGTCGCGCCCGCGGGGTCGTCGGAGAACTTGATCGCGCCGCGCTCGAGCGGCCGATACATGCGCAGCGCGAGCCGGTTCGCGAGCGCCTCCTGCCCGTAAAGGACCTCCTTCTTGAGGAGCTTCCGGCTGACGACGTCCTTCGGATAACCGACGATCGAGTCGAACACGGCGCGCGTCCCGTTGGACGCGGAGATCGCCGTGTGAGACGTCCCGAGGTCGATGCCGACGTAGAGAATCCCGCTCGCGCCGTCGCGGCGCGCGACGACGGGAGGCTTCGGTTGAGGCTGCGCCGGTTTCTGGTCCGTCATGACGATATCCCCCTCTTTTCGGTTTCCGCTCGTGGCGGAAGGTTGGTCTGTGCTCCCGGCGCCGCGCTAGAGCTCGGTGCTACGGGTCACGTTCGTGGAAGAAGCACGAGAGACCGCCTTGGGTCCCTTCTGGAGCTCGAGATTCGCGGCGATCAGGTTCGCGAGGAACCCGCCGGGAGCGGGCGCTCCGTTCGCGCGAGGAGCGGTCAGGGCCTTCGCGCTCGCGGTCTCGGAGGTCGCGTCGAAGGCGCGCGTGCGAGCGGCGGCCTGCTCGGTCTGCTTCGAGAGGTCGGCGACCGCGCTCTCGAGCTTCTCGAGGAGAGAAGCCTCGCGGGCCCTCGCGGCGGCGACGCGAGCGCGCTCCATGCGGGCGAGGCGGCGGTCGATGCGCCTCAGCGCGCGCTCCGTGCGAGCGGCGGCGCGGCGAGGCGCCGGCTCGAGCGAGGGGTAAGGCCGCGCCTTCGCCGCCACCTCGTCCTGGCGCCGGGGAGCGGGCGCTCGCTTCGTGGGCTCGCTCGTGCCGCCGAAGCCGATCGCCACGAACCGGACGGTCTTCTCGAATCGCGGAGGCTTCATCGCGGCGACGGGCTGCGGCGCCTCGGACACCGGAGGGGGATATCCCCTCGAAGGCTCCTGGGAGGAGCTCCGGTGCGCCGCGTCCTCCTCGAGCGCGGAGGCCCTCGCCCGCGCCTCGCGCTCGGCTTCCTCGAGAGCGGCCTTCACTCCGAGCAAGTCGTTCCTCGCACCCTCGGCCGCCGCGAGAGCCTGCTCGAGCGCCGTCTTCTCCCTCGTCCTCACCTCGAGCGCCCGCTCGAGCGCCTCGAGAGAGGCGCCGGCGTCCCCGAGCCTCTCCTCGAGAGCGGAGGCGCGGCCCGACTCGTGCTCGAGCTCGGCCACGCGCATGCGCAGGCGCACGAGCTCGTCCCGGAGCTCGGCCCGCGGCTCGAGCTCGGCTCGCTCTCGCGCGAGCTCCTCGCCTCGACGGGCGAGCTCGTCGCGTTCTTTCGTGATCCCGTCGTGCTCGGCCGCTCTCGCCGCGAGCTCGGCCCGCGCGCGAGCGAGCTCCTCCCGATCCCGCGCGCTCTCCGCTTGCTCCGAGCGAAGCCGCGAGAGCTCCTCGCGCTCGGCGGCCTTCTCGGCGAGCTCGGCGCGGAGACGGGTGAGCTCGAATTCGGCCGTGTCGCGCGCCTGGAGCAGCTCGACGCCGCGCGAGGCGAGGAGAACGTTCTCGTCTCCCAGGTCCTCGAGCTCGTCTTTCTTCCCCGGAGTTGCGATCGCGGGAGCGGCGTCTTCGCGCGTTGCCAGCGTCGCTCGCAGAGCGGCGGCTTCCTTGACGGCCTCGTCGCGCTGGGAGCGAGCTTGCTCGAGCTCTCCCTTGAGCCGCGTCCGCTCGGACGAGAGCCGCGCGATGATCTCGACGGTCTGC
>JACQDU010000732.1 GCA_016200955.1 bacterium | reverse complement strand
TCGGCTCCCGCGCGCACGAGGATCTGCTCCGCGAGCGTCGAGGGGAGCGTCGCGACCCTTCTCCCACGCAATGCCACGAGGCTCCTCGGAGCCAGGGCGTCGCCCGCGCGCACGGCGAGCCGCTCCGGCGCGACGTAATAGGAGCGCGTGAGCTCGCAGACGCGCTTCTTCTCCTCCGTCGCCTCGATCCCGTTGAGCGCGACCTCGAAGTCGCCGCGCGCGACGAGGTCGAGGAGCTTGTCGTAGTCTCCCTGGACGAACGACGCGCGAGCGCCGAGCTTCTCCGCGAGGGCTTCCGCGAGCTCGACCTCGTAGCCCAGGTGCTGGTTGGGGTCGCGCGGGTTCAGGAAGACGTACGGCGCTCCTCCCTGGGCGTCGGCGCCCCAGCGGAGCTCGCTCTTCTCGCGGACGCGCGCGAGCGCGGAGGGAACGTCCTCGGCTCGAGCCTCGAACACGGCGGCTGATGAGAGGAGGAGAAGAAACGCCGCGCAGGCGCGGAAGGCTCCCGGCATCAGTCCTTCCCCTTCTGCCCGACGAAGCGGTCGCCGTCGTCCCGGAACAGGATGTTGAAGGTCGTGAGGCTCCCGTAACAGCGAGTCACGTAGCCTTGCATGATCGCCTTGTCCTCCGCCGAGAGCGCTTCCTGGGAGTTGATCTTCTGCTCGAGCGTCCGGAGCTGGTCGCGCAGGCGGACGACCTTCTTGAAGAACTCCTTGAGCGGGATCTCCTTCGCCTGGAGCGCGGCGTCCTTCGGCTTGATCAGGAGAGTGCCGTTCGCGAACTTGGGCGCGATCTCGGCGAAGCTCGCCTGCTCCTCGTCGAGCGCCTCCTTGAGCGCGCGCTTGAGGAGCGCGTAGTCGACCTCGAGCCTGGGAGTCTCCATCGCGCGGATCTCTTCCTTCTTCCTTCCCCCCGCGCAGCGGGAGGGTAGGGAGGGGGAGGATCCTAGCTCCACGTCCCCTTTGACGGAAGCGCGCTCGTCGGTCATGCTTGTCCCGGGAAGTTGGACGGGGCGGTCCAGCGGGAGGTCGGCGTGACGGGACGACCCATCGATCCGGGACAAGTCGACCCCGAGTTCGCGAAGTTTCGCCAGAAGAAGCTCTCCGAGCGCCTGGAGCGCCGCGTCGCCCCCCCGCCCAAGGAGGCGCTCGAGACGCACCCCGAGCTCGAGAAGGGCATGTTCTTCGGGAAGGCTCCCTGGGAGAAGAAGAAGGGCGAGGACGAGGCGAAATCGGGGAGCGTGAACCTGAAGGACCTCGACCTCGAGGCGGTGCGGCCCGCGGACGCTCCTCCACAGGTCGGGCAGTCGGTCAGGCTCATCGACATCGCCCTCGGGCAAGCGCCTCCCGTGACTCCCGGGAACCCCATGCTCGCGGCGAAGCAGAAACCTCACAGGCCGCAGGCGGGGAGCCTCGGGGCCTCGCGACCGGGAGCGAAGCCGACCCCGAAGCCTCACGCGCCTTACTCGGCGAAGCCGACGCCGAGGCCCACGACTCCCGCGGCGCCTCCGGCTATCACGCTTCGCTCGCCGCCGCAAGTCGGGCCGAGCAGCATGGTCTTCAAGGACACGGCCCAGTCCGCGATCCTGCCGGCCATGCCGAAGCCCGGCTCGCCCGTCCCTTACAAGCCGCGCGTGCCGGAGGCGTCGCGGCCGGCTTCGGAAACGCCCAAGCCGCCGCCCGCGCCCGCGCATCGCACGCCGCCCAAGCAGGAGCCCGTCTCGCAGACGGCCTCGGGCCGCGTCGTCGCGATCCGGCCGGAGGACATGCGCTCGCGCCCGCGGGAGGCGAGCCCGAAGCCCGGTCGCACGACGACGCGCCGCGGACAGCGCGGGCGCTGACTTCGCCGCCAAGAAGAGAAACACGATGACCGACCCCGTCGAGCCCGAGTCGAGCCCGGAGGACTCGATCCGGAGCCGCCTCGCGCTCGCGCGCGAGCTCCTGGAGGAGAGGCGCGCGGACGACGCGAAGGCGGCTTTCTTCCAGATCCTCGAGGAGAGCTCGTGGAACGAGGACGCGCGCTCGGGCCTGCGCGAGGCGCTCCAGCAGGGCTCCGACCTCGGGAAGCTCCCGCGCGAGGGGCCGTTCGTCGAGCTCGCGCCTCCCGGCCGCGAGGGCGAGAAGGAAGCGCACGAGGCCGTCCTCGCCGCGCTCGGGACCGCG
The DNA here is from genome assembly GCA_016200955.1 of bacterium. GTDB lineage: Bacteria > Planctomycetota > J058 > J058 > JACQDU01 > JACQDU01. The sequence goes on along the minus strand of JACQDU010000732.1, from coordinate 895 downwards.
CTCCCCGCGTGCCCGGGAGCGCGGGCCGCGCGCTACTGGGTGACTCTCAGGGCTCCCGCGAAGGGAGACCGCCTCCAGGGCCAGGTCGGGGTGAAGGTCGTGGACGTGCGCGGGCTCCCTCTCGGAAACGAGGAGGCGAGCTTCGTCGCGCGCCAGCACACCGAGCACGGAGCGACCGGCATCGAGGTGAAGGTCGAGCGCGAGGCCTCGTCCGCCGTGACGACGGCCGTCCGGCGCCTCGCTCTCACGGCCGTCGCCGCGCGCGGCCGCACGCTCGGCTCCGAGGCCGAGGTCCTCTGGGCGCCTCACCCGAGCTCGCCCTACGGTTTCGTCCTCGCGCTGAGAGCGGGGCACGAGCTCGAGTTCATCATGCCGTTCCGCGAGCACTGAGAGTACGATGCCGCGAGAGTCGGTGCCGGAGGATAGAACGATGATCCGCTCGCAGGTTCGCCGGTTCACGCGGACGGAGTACGAGCGCATGGCGGAGCACGGGATCCTCTCCGCCGACGAGCGCGTCGAGCTCGTGAACGGAGAGATCGTCGTCATGTCACCCCAGGCCGCGCGGCATGCGATCGTCATGCATCTCATCGCGGAGGCGCTCAAGAGAGCCTTCGGCCGCGGGCATTTCGTGAGGATCCAGGTGCCACTCGCGCTGGGGCCCTATTCGGAGCCCGAGCCAGACGTTGCCGTCGTCGCCGGCTCCCCCGACGATTACTTGAACGACCACCCGAAGACAGCCGTGCTCGTCGTCGAGGTGTCGGACACGACGCTCGCCAAGGACCGGGGAGCGAAGCTCGGAGACTACGCGGCCGCCGGGATCGAGGACTACTGGGTCGTGAACCTGAAGGCCGTTCCTCCCGTGATCGAGGTCTACCGGAAGCCGAAGCGCCGCGAG
>JACQDU010000754.1 GCA_016200955.1 bacterium | reverse complement strand
CTGCTCGCGCGCCTGGCCTCGCCGCTCCCGTGGGTCGTCGCGGTCCTCGTCGCGGCGCCGTGGTTTCTCCTCGCCTCGCGCGTCGAGCCGGGCTTCCTCGAAGCGTTCTTCCTGGGAGAGAACTGGAAGCGCTTCGCGGCGCGGTCCGTCGAGCACACGCACGGACCCTTCTTCTTCCTGGGAGTCCTCGCGTGGGGGCTCGGGCCGTGGCTCCTTGCGGGGATCGCGCTCGTGCTCGCGCGGATCCGCTCGCCGCGAGAGAAGAACGACGACGCGAGCGAGCCGCGCGGGCGCGGGTTCCTGCTCGGCTTCGCGGCGCTCACCGTCATCTTCTTCTCGCTCTCGTCGACGAAGGTCGAGACCTACCTCCTGCCCGCGTTCCCGGCGCTCGCGGCGGTGATCGCGGGCGAGACGGCGCGTGCGCTCGAGGGAGGGGACGACCGCGAGAGGCGCGCGCTCGCCGTCGCGTTCGGGGCCGTCGCGGCGTGCTTCGTGCTCGCCTCCCTCGCCGGCCTGCTCGTCGGGCTGCACGCGTTCGAGCTCACCGCGGCCCGCTGGAAGGCCTTCCAGGAAGAGACCGTGCCGTGGCTCGCGCTCCTCCCGTTGCCCTTCGTCTTCCTCGCGTGCTTGCACGCCCGCGCGAGAAAGCCGCTGCGCGCGGTCCTCGTGCTGGCGCTCGCTCTCCTCTCGGCGTTCCCGTTCGCGATCGGGCCGGCCCGGGCCGCGACGCGCCTCAGGAGCTGCGAGCCCATCGCTCTCCTGATCCAGGAGGCTCGGAGCGAGCGCGCGCCGGGAGCGCGCGTCGCGAGCTTCCACTACTATTACCGCGGCCTGCCGTTCTACCTGGACGAGCCCGTCGTCCTCCTGGGAGAGAAGGGAGAGCTCCACGACGACGCCTTCCTCGACCGGCCCGACCTCTACTTCGATGACACGCGGATCGTGACCTTCATGAGAGGAAGCCGGCCGGTCCTCGTCGCCATGCCGAACGAGAAGGAGCGCCCCGCGCGCTTCCTCCAGTTCTTCGAGCAGGCGGGCGCGGTCCCGACCCTCGTGGGAGTCGTGGACGACGATGTCCTGTTCCTGGTTCCCTGATGCGCGCGAGGGAATCGCTGGTCCTCGCGCTCCTCGCGACGACCGGATGCGTGTGCCTCCCCGTCCTCTCGGGCCCCGCGCCTCGCGACGGAGGAGCGGCGCTCGGGAGCGCGAGCGGCCTCGTCGACCTGCGAGGGATCGTGCACTGCCACTCGCTTCTCTCCCACGACTCGAGCGGGACCTTCGAGTCGATCGCCGAGGCGGCGGCCGAGACCTCGTGCAGCTTCGTCGTCCTCACGGACCACCTGCAGGGTCTCGTGCCGTCGGACGAAGGTCCCGACGAGAGGATCTCCGGCGTCCTCTTCGTCCCGGGAGCCGAGCTCAACATGAACGGCGGCTCGCTCCTCTCGATCGGGGCGAGGAAGGGCCTCGATCCGCGCCTGATCGACGCCGAGCTCGTGCGAGCGATCCGCGAGCGCGGCGGTCTCGCGGCGATCGCTCACCCGGAGAGCATCCGTCTCGAAGGCACCCTCGACGTGGACGGCTGCGAGCTCGAGAACGTCCACGCGTCCACGACCGCCGAGACGAAGCTCACGCTCGCCCTCCGCGCGATCTTCTATCCGCCGCGTCCGTTCTTCTCGTCGATCGTCGAGCGCGACGCGCGCGCGGCCGCCGTCTACGACGCCTTCGCTCGCACGCGGCCGCTCGCGGCGATCGGAGCGTGCGACGCGCACGAGGCGATCCGCCCCCTCGGCCCCCTCGCGGGAGCGGTGGACAGCTACCGCCGTCTCTTCCGCTGCGCGACGACGCACGTCCTCCTCTCATCGAGCGCGAGCACGGCGGCTTTCACGAAAGCCGAGCTCCTGCAGGCGATCGCGCAAGGCCGGACTTACGCGGCCTGCGAGCTCATGCAGGACGCCACGGGCTTCCGCTTCGTCGCGAGAGACCGGAGCGGCGCCGTCCGGGCGACGCTCGGCGGCTCGGTTCCGCTCGAGCCGGGGCTCGTGCTCGAGGTCGCGCTTCCCCGGAGCGGAGGGATCGTGATCCTGAGAGACGGCGCACCGACCCTCGTCGTCAAGGACGGCGAGACCGCTCGCTGGGAGCCGGTCGTGCCCGGCGCTTACCGCGTCGAGGCGACCTTCTCTGGAAGACCCTGGATCTGGTCGAGCGCGATCCGCGTCGAGAAGTAGCGCGGGGGCGACGAAGGTCACCCCACGCGGCGTCAGAAAAGGCGGGGACGCCAGAGGGGCGAGCCTCTGGCGTCCGTGCTGGGGCGGGGGACCCACGGTGGACGGCCCTTCAAGGCGCCCCGGGTCGTGGGCGCGTTGCGAGCGTTCGCGGCGACCGACCGTCGAAGCGGCTCTCCCTGTGCCGCGTCGAGGGGATCTTAGTGCGAGCCACCGACAGGACGGCGCTCCGCGAACAGGGTCGCGAGCACCGCGCGAGAACCATCGCCCTGGCGGAGCATCCCCTCCTCGTAGGAGAGGACGTGGAGCCCGCGGAAGGTCTCGAGGAGCTCGTTCGGGCCGAGCAAGAACTCCTCCCGCCGTGGGTGGGACTCGGGGAAGGCAAGTTGTTCTCTCGTGAAGGTCTCGACGGCGAGCAGCCCGCCGTGACGCAGCGCGAGAGGGAGCCTTGGGTAGAGCTTCCGGTCGAGGAAGTGGAAGCAGACGATGGCATCCCACTCTCCCTCGATGGGAAACGCGTCGAGGTCCGCCGTGACCAACGTGAGGGAGAGCCCGCGGGCCTCCGCGGCCTTCTTCGCGAGCAAGAGGCCTTGCTCGGAGACATCGACTCCCGTCACTTCGAGGCCGAGGCTCGCGAGGAACAGCGCGTTCCTCCCGGCTCCGCACGCCACGTCGAGGACTCGGCCT
>JACQDU010000746.1 GCA_016200955.1 bacterium | reverse complement strand
GTGGACGGGAAGCCCGCGAAGGAGATGCCCGAGGGCAAGAAGAAGAGGAAGGTCGACGCGCCCGACGAGATCGCCGTGGACGTCCAGGGCGTCAAGGAGCTCCAGCTCGTCGTGGACTACGGCTCCTTCATGCACATCCTCGGGCGGGCCGACTGGGCCGACGCCCACCTCGTCAAAGCAAGGTAACGAGGCGAGAGAGAACGACGCCGGTCGCCCCTCCGCTCGCGCGGCACTCTCGCCTTCCATCTGCCGGAACAGAAAGGTCGTCCTATGAGCAAGCGCTCCATGCCGCTTCTGGCCGCAGCCCTTGTCCTCGCGCTCGCGCCCGGTCTCGCGCGCGCCGACACGATCACGCTCCGGGACCAGACGGAGCTCACCGGGAAGATCGTCTCGGACGACGGCAAGGAGGTCGTCATCGAGACGGGGAAGGGGAAGGAGCGGGTCGCGCGCGAGCGGATCCTCGCGATCGTGCGCGATCACGGCGGCACCCTCCCGCCCTCGACGCCGGGCGGCTCCGCTCCCGCGGCTCCCCCGGAGGAGAAGAAGGCCCCCGCGGCCGCCGAGGAGGCCGACCTCGCCCAGGCGACCAAGCTCGAGCGCGAGGGTCTCGAGCTCGAGGGGCAGGCCCGCTTCGCTCCCGCGATGGAGAAGTTCGAGGCGGCGATCGGCGCCGTGCTCGCGGGGCCCGGCCGCGCCGAGGGCCAGGAAGCGAGGAGCGCCCGGCTCCAGTTCCTCATCCGGCGATGCGTCTTCTTCTGGAACAAGCTCTCCGAGCACGGGAGGGCGTCCGCTCTCCTCGCGAAGGTCGCGTCCGACGAGCACGTGGCGCCCTACGCGAGGTCGTTCGCGCGCTTCTACCTCGCGGGCCAGCTCCAGGCGGCCGGGAAGCCGGGCGAGGCCGAGGCGGAGCTCTCGAAGCTCGGGCTCGCGACCTCCTGGTACGTGATCGGCTCATTCGACAACGAGCGCGGGACCGGTTACGCGAACGACTACGAGCCCGAGACGCAGCCCTTCGACCCGAAGGCGAAGCTCAAGGGGAAGAAGCGCGAGGTCACGTGGCGCCCGACTCCTCAGGCGAAGACGACGGACGGCGAGATCGACTTGAAGGCCATGCTCCGGCCGAACGACCAGTCGCTCGCCTACGCGATCTCGTATCTGCACGCGGATGCCGACACGAACGTGGCGTTGCGCCTCGGGTCGGCGGAGGCGCTCAAGGTGTGGGTGAACCGCGCCTTGGTGGACGAGGAGGACAAGAGGCGTCCCCTCGAGTGGGACCAGACTCACGTGGGCTTCTCGCTCAAGGCGGGATGGAACGAGGTGCTCCTCAAGGTCTGCGGGCAGACGGGGAGCTGGGCCTTCCGCTGCCGGTTGACCTCGCCCGACGGCGGCGAGCCCAAGGGCGTGCGGTGGGCCACGCTCGATGAGATCGGGAAGACGCAGGCTTTCTCGAAGGGATCGGAGAAGGCGAAGCTCGACGAGACCGGCGCGATCGGCTTCTACGAGAAGCGCCGGAAGGCCGCGCCCAAGGACGACGCCGACCGCTTCCGGCTCGGCTACCTCTACTACTCGCAGAAGCCCCACGACGAGAACGAGCACAAGGACCGCGAGGCCCTCGACGAGGCGCGCACCCTCTCGCCGCGCGACCCTTACTACCAGGTCTTCTACAGCTTCACGGCCATGGCGAACGCCGAGTACTCCGTGAACAAGGAGGAGAACAAGCGCCGGCTGGCCCTCGAGCGCGCGCTCGAGCTCAAGCCCGACTACGCGCAGGCGTCCTGGCTCCTCGCCCAGTACTACGAGCACTCGCTCGGAGGGCACATGAGGGCGCGCGAGCTGCTCGAGGCCGCGCTCAAGGCGAACCCGGAGTTCATCGAGGCCGAGATCCTCTACCTCGACCTGTCCGCGCAGAAGGGCCTCGGGCCCGTCTCCGAGAGACGCTACCGGGAGCTCGAGAAGACGAAGGAGGCGCGGACGTTCCTGCCGCTCGCGCGGCGGCTCCTCGGCGGGGAAGCGCGCGGCGACGTGAAGAGGACGTGGACGGCGCTCGACCGGATCTTCGAGCTCGACCGCTCGGACCCCGAGCCGCTCAACGAGCAGGCGAGCATCGCGCTCGGGCGAGGCGAGCCCGACCTGGCGATCAAGCTCTACTCCCAGGCCTCGGCGCTGTGGCCGTGGAACAACGGGATCCGGACGAGCCTCTCTCACGCGAAGGAGATCGCGAAGGACCTCGCGGGAGCCGAGGCGGACCTCAAGGCCGCGCTCGAGATCGCGCCCGAGGACGACGGCCTCCTCCAGAGGCTCGGCCACCTCGTCGAGCGAGAGGGCCGCGAGGCCGAGGGGCGGAAGCTCCTCGAGCGGGCGCTCGAGCTCAACCCGAACTTGCCCGACCTGAAGAAGTACCTCACCTACCTCGACCGCCGGAGCGCGGCCGCCGTCGCGGGCTTCGAGGACGCGTGGACGCTCGACGGCGCGGAGATCGTCGAGGCCGCGAAGAAGGTCCCGATCGACGGCGCCATCACCGAGAGGATCCTCCTCAGGAACTCCGTCACGAAGGTGAACCCCGACGGCACCTCGAGCGCCTTCGTGCAGGAGATCAAGCGCGTCGAGAACGATGAGGGCGTCCGCGCGAACACGAGCGGCTGGGTCGGCTACCACCAGGGCGAGCAGAAGGCGAAGTTCAAGCTCGCCCGGATCTACAAGAAGTCCGGCGAGGTCCAGGACGCTCCCGTGAGCGAGACCGCGACGAACGCCGGCGGCGGCGAGTTCGCGCGCTACAGCTACCACTCGGTCGGGCCGTTCACGCTCGAGATCGGCGACGTGGTCGAGCTCCAGAGCCGCGTGGACGACCTCGCGCAGAGCTTCTTCGGCGACTACTTCGGCGCCGACGAGCGCTTCGCCGAGTTCTCGAAGCCGATCGACCGGCTCCGCTTCGTCGTCATCGCTCCCGAGGACAAGAAGCTCTACGTGCACCAGACCGGGCTCGACGACGTGAAGATGCAGGAGAAGAAGGACGAGAAGGAGAAGACCGTCGCGCGGATCTGGGAGAAGCGCGACATCGCCAAGATCGACCCCGAGCCTCGCATGCCGTGGGCGAAGGAGGTCCTCCCGAAGGTCCAGGTCTCGAGCTTCCAGGACTGGAACAGCTTCGCGAAGTGGTACTGGGGCCTCGTCCGCAAGCAGCAGGAGGCGGACGAGTCGATCAAGCAGAAGGTCGAGGAGCTGACGAAGGACTGCAAGACCGAGGAAGAAAAGATCCGCAAGATCTACAACTTCGTGGTCACCGACATCCGCTACAACGCGGCCTGGGAGTTCGGGGTCCACGGGTTCAAGCCTTACAACGCGACGAGCATCTTCCAGCGGAAATTCGGCGACTGCAAGGACAAGGCGACTCTCATCAATACCATGCTCGCCGAGTGCAAGATCGAGAGCTACCCGGTCCTCATCTTCGGCGACAACCCGCGCGGAGAAGAAGACCTCTCGCTCCCTCTCATGCACCACTTCAACCACTGCATCTCTTACGTGCCCGGCGCCAAGGGCGGGAAGGGCATGTGGCTCGACGGGACGGCGCAGTACCACCCGTTCGACACGCTGCCGACCATGGACTACGGCGCCACGACCCTCATCATCCGCCACGACCGGGGCGAGCTCCTGAAGGTCCCCTTCCGCGGCCCCGAGGCGAACGAGACGATCGAGATGCACAGGGTCGCGCTCAAGGCGGACGGGAGCGCCGACGTGCGCTCGACGTTCGAGGGGAAGGGCGACTTCGAGGTCTTCATCCGCGAGCACCTCGAGGAGGAAGGCCGCCGCTCCGACAAGCTCGAGCAGGCGATCGGGCGACACTACTCGGGCGCGAAGGTGAAGAAGGTCGAGTGCTCGGACCTGAAGGACCTCGACAAGCCGATCCGCGTCGAGGTCGAGGTCGGGATCCCGAAGATGCTCGAGAAGTCGACCGGCGGCCTCGCGATCGAGGAGGTCCGGAGCTGGCTGTTCGACGCCTTCTACCTCCAGGGCCAGAAGATCTCCGACCTCGCGGCGAAGGACAAGCGCGACTTCGACGTCGTGCTCCCGGTGCCCTCGGGCGTCGAGGAGGAGACGGTCTACGAGCTCGCTCCCGGGACCGACGTCAAGAGCCTCCCCAAGGCGACGAAGCTCGAGGGGACGTTCGGGGTGTACGAGAAGACGTTCTCGAAGGAAGGCAACAAGCTCAAGGTCGCGCGCAAGCTCAAGCTCTCGACGAACCGCATCTCGCGGGCGGAGTACGACGCTTTCAGGAAGTTCGTCGGGACGATCGAGCGAGCCGAGAAGGAGAAAGTGCTGCTCTCGAAGGAAGGGGGCGAAGAATGAGCGCACGTAACGACACCGTGGCGCTCTTCCTCGCCGCGACACTGCTCTGCTCGAGCGCGGCGACCGCGCAGGACAAGACGGAGCCCGCTCCTCCGCCGCCCGCGGTGGCGGGAGCCGAGATCCTGACGCTCCCGGGAGACGCGCGAGGCGACGCCGCCTCGGCGCTCGCGGACCTGCTCAGGGCGGTCAAGGAGACGCCCGACGAGCCGGGCTCGGTGCTGGCCGACGAGGCGGTGGGCGGTTACTGGAACCTCGTCGCCGACGGGCGGAAGAAGTGCCGTTCGGTCCTCGAGGCGGTCGCGGGCGACTCGCCTTCCTCGAAGGACGGGTGGGCCCTCGAGCGGCACCGCGCGATGCTCCAGGAAGTTCGCCTCGCGGACGGCGACCTGATCGGCGCGCTCGCGCTCTCGGCGCAGAGGGGCTACGTGCGCGAGTGGTCGGCTCTCGGTCCGTTCGGCTGGTCGTCTCACAGCATCCTCGATGAGGCCTTCGCGCCGGAGACGGACGCGCGGGCGAAGACGATCGACGCGAAGGCCCGCTACCAGACGACGAAGGGCGAGACCTCGTGGGCGAAGGTCCCCGCGAGGAAGCTCGCCGTGGACGTCTACTACGCGCACGCGCTCCGCTCGACTCAGGGAGCGGTCTACCTCCTCGCTCACGTCGAGTCGCCGTCCGACATGGACGTGGTCATGGAGTACATGGGCGGCTCCGCGAAGGTCTTCGTGAACCGCGGGCTCGCCGCGACGGTCGACCGGAACCGCCACCGCCTCGACGCGCGCGTGCGCTTCGACGCGCATCTCAGGAAGGGCTGGAACCGGATCGTCGTCAAGGAGGCGAGCTTCGGGGGGAGCTTCGCTCTCAGGATCGCGAACAAGGACGGGAGCTCCGTCCTCGGTCTCGGGGCGGAGAAGGACGTCGTCTCCCACGACGTCGACGCCGAGGCGGACGCGACGGGGGCGCTCCGTGAGTCGGCTCTCGTGGAGACGCTCCGCGAGAGTGTCGAGAAGACGACGGTCGCGGTTCCGGGGACCGCCGAGTGCCTCCTCGCGTACGCGCTCGCGCAGAGCGGCCGTGGCGAGGAAGCGTACGAGATCGTCGAGCACGGCAAGGTCAAGCAGGCCGGCGACGCCCCGATCGGCGCGCTCCTCTCGAAGAGCGCGTGGTTCCAGCTCCTCCGGGCGAACGTCGTCGAGAGGGCCGATCACCTGATCGAGGCCACGCGCCGGGTCGAGCTCAGGAACGCTCTCAAGGCGACGCTCGAGCAGGACAAGGCGAACGCCGTCGCCCGGAGGAGGCTCGCCGAGCTCCTCCTCCAGGACGACAAGCCGAAGGAAGGCCTCACGGCGCTCGAGGACCAGCTCGCGGCCTTGCCCGACGACGCGGCGACGCGCGTGCGGCTCTACGACTCGCTCCTCCACCTGGGATGGGAGCACGAGGCGGAGAAGGTCCTCGCCGACCTCGAGAAGCTCAAGGGGAGCATGGCTCTCCTGACCGCGAAGGCGAGCTGGATCGCCCGGAAGGGCGACCGGCTCGCGCTCCAGAAGGTCTACGAGGACGAGCTCTCCATGGACGCGCGCGCTCACTGGGTGCTCTCGCAGCGCCGCGAGCTGGCGATCGCGAGGGGAGACGAGGCCGCGGCGAAGAAGGCGCTCGATGCGGAGGAGGAGCACGCTCCCGACGCCGAGGCGGGCGCCTTCGACCGCGCGCGCGCCGAGCTCGCGTTCGCCTTCGGCCACAAGGAGGAAGGGACCGAGCTCCTCTCGAAGGCCCTCGATGCGAGGCCGGGCGACCTCGAGCTGCGCGAGCGGCTCGCGCGGGCCCTCGCGGTGCTCGGGACCGAGGCCGACGAGCGGCGCGCGCTCGCTCTCATGGACGACCTCTTGACCGTCGAGCCTCACCGCTGGGCCGCGCAGAACCTGAGGACGGCTCTCAGGAAGAAGGTCGACCAGTTCTGGAAGGAGTGGGAGTTCGACTCGGCCACGCTCGTGCCGGGCTCGCCTCAGGCCTCGGCTTTCCCGAAGGCGCAGACGATCATGCTCCAGGACCAGACGATCACGAGGATCCGCCGCGACGGCTCCTCGACCGAGGTCGTCCACCAGGCGTGGAAGGTCTTCACCGACCAGGGCAAGGAGAAGCTGGGGCGCCGTCCGATCTCGGGCGACACGATGGCGATCCGCGTCTTCACGCCCAAGGGAGAGGTGCTCGAGCCGATCCGCGCGGGCGGGGCGTTCGAGATGCCCGGCCTCGCTCCCGGAGCGGTCGTCGAGCACGAGTTCCTCGCCGAGCACGGCCCGCACCGCTTCCAGTTCACGAACGGGCCGTGGTTCCTGAGAGACCCCGACTTCGTGGAGCCGTACGTCCACTCGCGGTGGGTCGTGATCTCGCCCAAGGGCATGAACCTCGAGGTGATCGAGAAGAACCTCGACGGGGCGGGCTGCAAGAAGACGGTCCAGGAGCGCGGCGACGAGGTCGTGCGGATCTGGGAGACGTTCGACCAGGACCGGATCGAGCCCGAGCCTCACATGCCGCGACGCGATGAGCTCCTCCCGTGGGTCAAGCTCTACGAGAGGCGAAGCCAGGAGGAGATCGCCGGCTTCTACCTCGACCGCGCGGTCGGGCAGGCTTACGTGACGCCCACGATCCAGGCGAAGGCCGACGAGCTCACGAAGAAGCTCGAGTCGGACGAGGCGAAGCTCAAGGCGATCGTCGCCTTCGCGAAGGAGCACGTGAAGGAGCCCTACGACGGCGGGCAGACGGCGTCCCAGGTCCTCGCGGCCAAGGCGGGCTCGAAGACGACGCTCGTCATGGCGCTCCTCGACGCGGCCGGCGTGCCGTATCGCTTCGCGCTCGCGGGGAGCTCGCCCGACTTCGAGTCGTCGACGGACTGGGCTCACCCCGAGCCGAACCAGTTCCACACGCACATCCTGCGCGTGGAGCCGCGCGGCGGCACTCCTCTCTGGGTCATGCCCGACGGGCCGCGCTACTGCCCGATCGACATGCTCCCGACTTACCTTTGGGGAGCTCCCGTTCCACCTCGAGCTCAAGGCCGACGAGGTCGTGCAGGAAGGCGGCGATGGCCGCCTCACGCTCTCGCCCGGGTTCGCTCCCTCGCAGCTCAAGCGGAAGTGGGGCGGGCGCTCGACGCGGAAGTTCGACCTCGTGATCAACGGCTTCCAGGACGTCGTGCACGACACGGTGAGCGTGGACCTCGGTCCTTACGCGGCGCCCGGTCTGCCTCCGGACACGCTCCAGAGCTCGCGCTTCGGCCAGTTCTCGCTCGCTTACGTGAGGGACGGAGCGAGGCTCAGGATCGAGCGCTCGCTGGCGCTGTTCCCGCGGCGCGTGCCGCCGTCCGAGTACAAGGAGTTCCTCGACTTCCTCGCCAAGGTCGACGCGGCCGAGCAGCGCCCGCTCGTCGTCGAGCTCCGCGCGGAGAAGCCGGGTGAGAAGAAGAAGGAGAAGAAGTAGAACTGGACCTCGCTCGTTCGCACCACGAAGGCGCGAACAAGCGAGGAACGGCTCCCTTCTCGCGGAGAATCCGCTTGTCTGGTTCGAGCCCGCTCCCAAGAGGGCGAGCCCGGAAGACTTTTCTTAACGTAAGTCTATTCAAACCAAGAGTTACGAATGTTCGCACGGGTAGGAAAGGATCACGCGATTCGAACGCGTCGGTTCCTTCCGTTAAGATCCCGCCGCGGCCGAGCGTGCAGCCGCACGCGGCCGACGGGGCGGCATGCCGAAGAACGAGATGCTCGATCGGCTCAAGGCGGGGGGGCTCACGCTCCTCGTCGAGCGCGGCGGGCGCCTCGTCTTCGCGTCGGACCGCGAGGGGCTCCGGCCCCTCTTCCAGTCGATCCTCACGAACCCCGAGATCTTCGACGGAGCCATCGTCGCCGACAAGGTCGTCGGCCTCGCGGCGGCGTTCCTCCTGATCCACGCGAAGGCGGCGAAGGTCGTGTCGGGAGTGATCTCCAAGGAAGCCGAGAAGGCGCTCGACGAGGCCGGGATCGAGCACGAGTCCCACCAGAAGGTGAAGCGCCTGAAGGGCGGTGCGGCCGAGACGCTCGAATGGGAGCAGCTCGCACGGAAGACCGGGACGCCCGCCCGCTTCGTGGACGGCCTCCGCCAGCAGAGCGCCTGAGGGAGGCGTGACCGTCCCCTCTCACGGCGACCCTCTCGACGAGCGATTCCTCGCGATCGTGCGCGAGTTCATGGAGACGCTCGTCCCGTTCAATCGAGTCCTCGGCCTCAAGCTCACGGATGCGCGGCGCGGCGTCGTGCGCGCGGAGCTCGCCTTCCGCGAGGACCTGATCGGCGACCCGATCAAGCGAGCGCTCCATGGAGGAGTTCTGAGCGCCTTCGCCGACGCCGTCGGGGGCTGCGCGGTCTTCACCGTGCTCGAGCCCGGCTCGCGTTGCTCGACCATCGACCTGAGGATCGACTACCTGAGGCCCGGGAAGCCCGAGACCGTTCACGCCGAGGGAACCGTCCTCCGGCTCGGAGGCCGCGTCGCCGTCGCCTCGGTCGCCGTTCACCAGGCGGACCGCGAGGCTCCCGTCGCCGTCGCCATGGCCGTCTACGCCGTGCGACGGGCCTGAAGAAGCTGGGTGTCGGTCCCGATAAGTAACCTGAGGCCCGAGTGGATCCCAGGACCGAGAGCGCCCCGGGCGCGCTTGTGCGCTCGGACCGTTTCCCAGCCTCGCCGGCCGTCCGTGCGACGAGCTACCAGCGGCTCCTCGTGCCTTACCGGCCCGTCGAGGTCGAGCGCAGGCTCGAGGCCCTCCTCGGGCAACCCGTCTCTCTCGCGATCACCGCGAACCGATCGAGCATGGTCCGCGTCCTTCCCGACGGTGAGCGCGTGCGCCTCAGGCTCCACGCGATGTTCCTCTACGCCCCGCCCCCCGTCCACGAAGCGCTCGTGCGCTACGCGAGCCGGCCTCACGACATCGAGGCGAACGCGCTCCTCGACCTGTTCATCCGAGGCGAGACTCACCGGATCGCGAGCCCGGGGGCGTCGCGCGCGGAGGGCGAGCGCATCGACCTCGCGGAGATCCTCGGCGAGCTGAACCGGCGCTTCTTCGACCCTCCGCTCGAGGTCGCGATCGTCTGGAGCCGGGGCTCCGCGCAGCGCCGGCGGCGGTCGATCCTGTTCGGCAGCTTCTCGCGTGAGCCGGGGACGAGGACCGGCGTCATCAGGATCCATCCCGCGCTCGACGAGGACTGGGTGCCGCGGGGCTTCGTCGAGTTCGTCGTGCACCACGAGATGCTCCACGCGCTCATCCCGACCCGCTGCGAGGGCGGGCGGCGCGCGTTTCATCCGCGGGAGTTCCGCCAGCGAGAGAAGGGCTACCCGGGCTATCGCGAATGGCGTCTCTGGGAGAAGGAGAACCTGGGGCGCTTTCTGGGTAAGAGGCGC
>JACQDU010000738.1 GCA_016200955.1 bacterium | reverse complement strand
TCGCACGCTCGACCCGAACCCGCGGGTCGCGGCGGCGCTCGCGCGGATCGGCGCGGGCCTCGCCGAGGTCCTCGCCCGCCACGGCTTCCCCGACGCGGAGTCGGCCAAGGACTCGTGGAAGCTCCCGAGCTACTTCGTCGCGGGGCGTTTCATGAAGAGCCTGGTCGAGAGCTACTGGAGGAACCTCTCGGAGCTGGTCGAGCTCACGAAGCTCATCGACGAGTCGAGCTCCCGCGAGCGGAAGGATCGGCTCTCGGGGAAGTGGGACAAGGCGTAGGTCCGCTTGAAGCCCCGCCGCGAGAGGTGAGATCCTCACGGCCATGGCCCTCTGGACACGGCTCTCGCTCGCGCTCGGACGCGGGCTCACGCTCGGGACGCTCCTCGACCGCGTCGAGAGCGCGCGCGGAGGCGAGGGGATCGCTCACGCGGCGGAGTCGGCGCTCGACTACCGGACGCTCGTCGGCCCCGAGATCTCGAGGCGAGCCGCGCGAGCCTTCGTCGCGCGCGCGAGCGCCGCTCTCGTGGCCGCGGGAGTCGCGAGAGGCGACCGCGTCATCGTCCTCAACGAGAACCGCCTCGACACGCTCTACGCGATCCTCGCGGTCGCGCGCGCGGGAGCGGTCGCGTGCCCGCTCCACCCGCTCGCGCGAGCGCACGACCTCGCGACGATCGCGGAGCGCGAGCACGCGAGGACCGCGATCGTCTCGCCCGCTCACTTCCGCGACCTCGATGCGAGGAAGGCGGCTCCCGGGGTCGAGCGCTGGATCCTCCTCGGGCCCGAGAAGAACGTGCCCCCGGGAGAGCTCTCGCTCGACGCGCTCGCGGCGGCGGCGGCGCCCGACGCTCCCGCGGTCGAGCGAGCGCCCGAGGACCTCGCGGTCATCCTCTATACATCCGGGACCACGGGGAACCCGAAGGGAGCGCAGCTCTCCTCGCGTTCTCTCCTCTCGATCCTGCGGCCGCTCGCGCTCGCGAACGCGTGGCTCATCCGCGGTGAGGCCGTGCTCGAGGCGCTCCCGATCCCGCACGTCATGGGCCTTTCCGTGCACCTGGCCGCTCTCGCCGCGGGAGTGCCCGTGCGGCACCTCGCGCGCTTCGACGCCGAGCGCGTGCTCCGCCTGATCGAGGAAACCCGAGCGACCGTCGTCGTCGGGGTGCCGACCATGTTCCGCGCGCTCGCGGAAGCGAAGCCCGACGGCTTCGACCTGAGCTCGGTGCGCGCCTGGATCTCGGGCGCGGCCGCCATGCCGCCCGAGCTCATCCCGCGCTTCAAGGCGCTCGGGTGCTCGGTCAAGACGTTCCTCGGAGCCCGCCTCGCGGAGGCTTTCTTCATCGAGCTCTACGGCTCGGTCGAGCTCTCGGGGCCGGCCCTCATCCGCGTGTGCCCGCCCGGGCTCGAGCCCGAGGGCGGCTTCCTCGGCCTGCCTCTCCTTCCTTACAGGACGAAGATCGCGGGAGAAGACGGAGAAGAAGTCCCGAGAGGAGAGACGGGCGAGCTCTGGATCAAGGGGCCGGGAGTCATGGCGGGCTACGCCGGGAACGCGGAGGCCACCAGCGCCGCGACGAGCGGCGAGTGGCTCAGGACCGGCGACCTCGCCCGCCGAGAGCGCTTCGGGCTCGTGCGCTTCGTCGGGCGAGCGAAGGACGTCCTCAAGGTCTCGGGCTACTCGGTCGCTCCATCGGACGTGGAGGCCGCGCTCGAGGGACACCCGGCCGTCGCGCGCGCCGTCGCCTTCGGCCTGAGAGACGACAAGAAGGGCGAGGCGCCCGCGCTCGCGGTCGTCTTGAAGCCCGGCGAGCGTGCGAGCGAGGAAGAGCTCCTCTCGTACGCGAAGGACAGGGTCGCGGCCTACAAGCGGCCGCGCGCGATCTTCCTCGTGAGCGAGCTCCCGCTCGGCGCGACCATGAAGGTCGAGCGCCGGAAGCTCTCCGAGAGGTTCTCGACTCCATGAACGACGAGAGCCGCTCTCTCCTCGAGCGCGCCGCGCTCCGTTATCTCGCCGCGAGGCCCTGGGAGAAGCTAAGGGACGAGCACTTCTTCGGCATCGCCGACCGCGAGACGGGCCTCGAGGGCTGGGCCTCCGTCGCCGGGAGCGATGGCGAGGAGTTCGGGCTCGGGATCTACGTCGGGAAAGACGGCCGGCGCGTCCTCGAGAAGACGCTCGCTCTCGACATCGACGTCGAGCGGCAGAACCGCGCGGCGGACGTGATCGCGCTCACCGTGGCGGACGAGGCCGAGGCGGGAGACTTCCGCGAGGGCACGAAGTTGCCCCTCTCGACTCTCGTGAAAGGAAAGAAGGTCTTCCCGATCGTGTTCAGGAAGCCCCCCGAGAGCACGAGCACGCGCGCCCTCCGGGACCGCGAGGCCGTCTTCCTCGCGCGAGCGCTCGATGCGGTCTCGCGGACGGCGGAGTGGGGCCTGGACGAGGACGACGTCCTCGACGAGCGCGGCGGCCGTCTCACGCTCTCGCTCCTCGGAAAGAGCGAGGCGCTCGAGATCGAGCGGAGCTACGACGAGCCGAAGGGCCCCCTCGACCTCCGCGCCGACCTCGAGGAGGCGCTCCACGAGGCCCCCCGCACGAAGCGCTTCCTCGTGGGCTTCCAGGACTCCACGCTCGCCGTCTTCGATCCCCGGGAGAAGAAGCTCCTCCACGAGGAGAAGACGGCCGACGACCCGGCCGCCGCGGCGGCGAGGCTCGTCGAGATCCTCGCGGGGAAGGGGCCGATCCCCGCGCGCCTCCCGCGCGAGATCTGGACCGACGCCCCCTCGCTCGAGGCGGCGCTCGCGCCGCTCCTCTCGCGGTTCGGCGTCAAGGTCGCGTCGAAGCTCGAGCTCAAGGAGCTCCGCAGGAAGAAGCCATGACCCGGGACCTTTGCATCACTTGCCGTCGGGAGAGATGCCGTTCAGCCGCCCGCTCTGCTTCTTCATGAAGCGCGGGAAGACCTCGTCCTCGAGGTGCTGGAGCATGACGCGGAAGCGTTGGTCGAGCGCCGTCTTCAGGACATCGGAGCGAGCGACGCCCTGCGCGAGCTCCTCCGTCGTGACCTTGGGGACCGAGCCGGCCGCGGGCAGCTCGGCGGTCAAGCGCACGTCCACGAGGTCCGCGACGAGGGACTCGACCTTGTCGGTCATGCGCTTCTCGAACGCCTCGA
>JACQDU010000720.1 GCA_016200955.1 bacterium | reverse complement strand
GGCGGCGCCGGCTCCCGTCGTGCTCGCCGCGCCGCAAGCTCCTCCTTCGAGCCCGTGGAGCAGCTACGCCTGGCCGATGGCGACTCTCGTGGCCGGCCTCGGGTTCCTCCGGCAGCTCGCGATCACGTGGAGGCTCTACAAGAAGCTCGGCTACCACAGCCGCTCCGCCGACCCGGGGCCGCTGAGCCTCGGGTAGGCGAGCTCACGTGCACTTCCCCGAGTCGACTCCCTCGACGTAAGCCGTCACGAGCCCGGGGAGCGCCTCGATCGCGTAGCCGCCTTCGAGAGCAGAGACGAGGCGCCCGCAGCAGCGATCGTCGGCGACTCTCCGGAGCTCGGCGCCGATCCAGCGGTAGTCGTCCTCGTCGAGGCCGAGGCCGCCGATCGGGTCCTTCGCGTAGGCGTCGAAGCCCGCGCTCGCGATCACGAGATCGGGAGAGAACCGGGAGACGACCTCGAGCGCGCGGGAGAAAGCCTCGCGGTAGCGCGCGCCCCCGCAGCCCGCGCGCAGAGGGAAGTTCGCCGTCGTGCCCTTGCCCTTGCCCTCGCCCGTCTCGTCCTGCGCGCCGGTGCCCGGATAGAAGGGGTAGCGGTGCAAGCTCACGTAGAGGACGCGAGGGTCCTTCCAGAAGATCTCCTGCGTCCCGTTCCCGTGGTGGACGTCGAAGTCCACGACGGCGGCGCGGGCGATCTTCCCTCGCTCGAGCGCCGAGGCGGCGGCGACGGCGACGTTGTTCAGCAAGCAAAAACCCATCGCGCGAGCGGGCCTCGCGTGATGACCGGGAGGACGCACGACGCAGAAGGAGCGCAGCTTCGCGTCGTCACCTCTGGGAGAGATCGCCTCATCGCACGCTCGCACGACGGCTCCGGCGGCCTTGAGCGCGACGTCGAACGAGCGCCGCGAGAGCGTCGTGTCGGGGTCGAGAGGCTCTCCCGCGCGCGCGGCAAGGTCGAGCGCGCGGACGTAGGCGAGGTCGTGGACGAGCCCGAGGTCTTCCTCCCTCGCCTTGACCGTCGCTCTCTCGACGCGCGAGACGGCCGCGTGCTCGGAGAGCGCCGCGGCGATCACGCGGGCGCGGTCCGGCTTCTCCGGGTGGCCTTCTCCCGTGTCGTGCTCCAGGAAGATCGGGTCGGCGTGGACGACGATCACGCTCGTAGGCTACCCGAACGCTCGTTTCGCTTCGAGCCGGACAAAATTCGAGCGCGCTGGTCGTTGACGAAATCTCCTCTCCTTGTTCAGATCGCAGCCGAGGGAGAGGGTCATGCCGGTAGCCAAGAGGCGTGTCCGCTTCGGAGAGGCGGCCCTTCAGTCGGGTTTCATCGAGGGGCCGGCGCTCGAGAAGGCCCTCACGATCCAGAAGGAGCGCGACGCTCACGGGGAGTCGCACAAGCTCCTCGGGATCATCCTGCTCGAGATGGGCGCGATATCGAGCGAGCAGCTCATCGAGGTCCTGAAGAAGATGTCCGCCTCGGCGCTCGAGAGCGAGCCTCCGAAGAACCGCTCGAACGGGACCGACCGCCGCAAAGCTTGACAAGCCTCTCGAAGCTCCTACGATGACGCGCCCCTCGACGCCGAGGCGAGAGCACTCTCGCGGCCTCGTTCCGTAAGACGTGTGATCCCAGGCGGGCAGGGAGGCCAGAGCTCCTAGCCGCGCGTGCGCGCCGCCGCGGCGGACACCGAGCTCGCCCAGGAGGCTCGCTTGCTCGAGGCCGCTTCACCGAACGCCCGTGCCCTTCTCGCGTCGTCTCTCGTTTCTCTCATCATCATCGCCGGCTGCACGCCCGCCCAGACGAAGGGCGAAGGCGAGGGAGGCGGCACGAAGGACCGGGAGATCGCCTCGCTCAAGGCCCAGCTCGACGAGCAGACGCGCGCCCGCGGATCCGCCGAGGCCCAGCTCGAGGACTCCCGGAGAGAGAACGTCCGCGTGGGCCGCGAGCTCCAGGCCACGCGAGAGACCGCCGACGCCAGCCACAAGGAAGCGCGAGCGGCCGAGGAGATGCTGCTCGCCCAGGGAAACCGCTTCAAGAAGGTCGAGGAGGGCCTCAGGAAGACGATCGCCGACCTGACGAACCCGAACGACACGGCTCCCGTGGGCTCGATCATGGTCGCGGACTCCCCGGAGCCGAGAGGGAACTCTCTCGCGAGGTTGAAGCCGCTCGACCAGGACGCTCCGGTCGCTCTCGTCGAGGGGCAGGAGCCGGTCTCTCGCCGCGAGTTCATGGAGTGGCTCTTCTACAACTTCGTCCACGAGCGGCTCGACCAGTACCTGAACTACGTGCTCGTCCACCGCGAAGCCAAGAAGCTCGGCGTCGTCGTCACGGACGACGAGGTCGAGCGCGCCGCGACGGAGCACCTCATCGCGATCTCCAAGGAAGCGGGAGGCGACGGGCCGCTCAACAAGAAGCTCGTCGAGAACGGCCTCACGCAGGAGAACATCCTTGACGTGCTCCGCGTGAACGCGCGGACGACCGCGACGATCTCGAAGCTCTGCTTCGCCTGGCGGAAGACTCCCGACGGCAAGAAGCACATGGACGAGAAGCTCCGCGACGTCTACCTCCAGCAATACGGCCCGAAGGCGAGCGTCCGCCACCTCTACATACCGATGCGCCCCGGCTCTCCCGAGGAGGAGTGGAAGGGCGTCACCGACCTCGCTCGCGGCTTCACGAAGCAGCTCGAGGCGGGCGAGGACCCGAAGAAGATCACGGCGAACGCCGAGAAGGACTTCAAGCGGCAGGTGATCTACGACGCCCGGCCCTTCACGAAGCTCACGGCCGCGCGCTTCCCCGAGATCGACAAGGCCGTCTTCGAGGGAGAGACGGGCAAGTACCAGGAGCCCGTCCGCTCCGCCCTCGGCGTGAGCGTGCTCTACGTCGACAACCGCACGGCCGCCGTCGCGAGCTTCGAGGAGAAGCGCGCGCAGCTCGAGCTGGACCTCGTGAAGCCGGACACGCTCTCGCCCGGCGAGGAGCAGCAGCTCTACGCGGACCTGCGCGCCAAGGCCAAGATCGAAAAAAAGGTCGACTTCAAGTGAGGAAGCTCGCCGGCGCCGGTGTTCTCGCGGCTCTCGCTCTCGGGGCGAGCGTTCTTGTTCCGCTCGATGCTCGCTCGGAGGACAAGCCGGAAGCGCCGGTCGCGGGGCTGAGACTCCACGTCAGCCATCCCGGGCTCGTGAAGCTCAAGACCACGCACCTCCTCGAGCTCCTGAAGGGCAGCACGCAGGCGAAGGAACTCCTCCTCACGACTCGCGGCGAGACGGTCCCCTTCTACGTCGGTAAGGACGGTACGGAGATCTTCTTCTGGGGCGAACCGGATCCCGAGTCGCGCGACGTTCGCGGCCGCTCTTATCACTTGCGACCCGCCCTCACCGGGCAAAGGCCCGTCATCCTGGGAGCCCACGATCCCGTTCC
>JACQDU010000070.1 GCA_016200955.1 bacterium | reverse complement strand
AGGCGATCGCAGGGGCTCACTGACAGAGGAGACGCACGGATTCACCGCATAGGCGCAGAGTCTTCGCAGAGGTTCGCAGAGGACGTTCTCGACTCGCCCTCCGCGTACCCTCTGCGTTCTCAGCGCCTCTGCGGTTCTTGTTCTTCTTTCAAGAAGTTCGACGTCGTCGCGTGAGCAGGAAGAACGCAACGGCGACCGCGGCCCAGCAGCTCGCTTGCACGGCAAACGAAGCGCGAGCGAGCGTCGCGTCGTACTCCATGACCACCCTGCGAGCGCCTTTCTTGAGGGGGATGGCGCGGAAGGCGATGTCCGTCTGCCTGACCTCGGTCGGCTCGCCATCGACGAATGCCCTCCACCGCGGTTCGTAGGCGTCGCGCGCGATGAGAAAACTGCCATCAGCCACGTCGGTCGGAAGCTCGAGCTCGACGCGGCGCGAGGCGAAGCTGGCAACCAATGCTCTCGGTTTCGAAGACTCCAACGCCGGCACGATCGACTGTCCATCGCGAAGGCCGATCGCATCGAATGGCGGTGCTGGTCGTAGCTGCCTCCGCACGTCTTCGGACAGTAGGTTCTCCCATGTGCGACCTCGGTCCAAGACGTACATGAGCAACAGGTCCGATTGGGCCGACGGCTCGACGGTGTAGCGCGGACTTGTCCCGCCGAGAGCGTAGATGCGGTGGACGTTGGGGCCAGGGCTTTCAGCCACGAGGGCCAACGCAGGATGCTCGAGGTGGCGGTCGCTCACGACAAACTCCGTCGCAGTGTCCGCCAGGATCATTGGCCGCCGGTCTCGTCCGCACGACTCGATGAAGTAGTAGAGCTCGTTCGTGCAATCGAGAAAGCCGGGGTTGTAGCTGTGCAATTGATAGAGCCCAAAGAGCGTCCCGAGGTTCTCTCGTAACCGGTCCTTCGCGTGCTCGCTCCAGTAGTCGTGCAAGTCGAACAGGCACTCGGGTGGAATCGGCGAGCTCAGGGGGCTCGGGTAGAAGCGAGGAGGAGGCTCGCCGTCCTTGGCGCTCATGAACTGAGCGAGGAAAGGCGGTGTCTCGTAGAAGTCCTTCGAGACCGTGGGCGTCGCGGCTCGCCCGACGAGCGTGAGGTCGAGAGAGGCCGAGGCACAGAGGAGAAAGATCAACGCGAGGCGCTTCTCTCGCTGGAGATCGCGGAGCTGCTCGAGAGCGAGAGCGAAGGCCGCGAGGAGGAGGCCTCTCGTGACGAGCACGCGAGCGGCGTGGGCGAGGATCACGTGGTTGGTGTCGGCGACTCTCTGGGTTGGATTGTCGAGGAGACCTCGCTGGACGTTGGCAAGGCTCTCGGGAAAGACAGACAGCCAACCGCCGATCGCGCTCGCGGCGAGGCCGAGGCCGGCGGTCACGTAGAGAGCGACGCGCGCTCCATTGCCCGCGCCTTCTCCCAGGAAGCGCTCGAGCCCCATCCCCGCGAGGACGGCGAGCGCGGGAGCGGCGAAGGCCCAGGCCTTGTAGGGATAGCGGAAGACTCGCAGTGGCGGACACGCCTCGAAGCACAACGTCGCGAGGAAGCCGCTCCTTCCGAGCGAGAAGACGATCGCCAGGAGAAGCACGGCGAGCAGCCCTCGCGCGGCGCGTGACTTCCTGAAGGGAGCGAGCGGCACGAGCAGGACGGCGAGCACGCTCGGGTAGAGGACGGGCAAGAAGTAGCTGTAGCTCGGGCCGACGAGAGCCTTCCCCAGAGTCCAGCTCTCGTGAGCGGTGTTCCCGAGGAGCCCCGGGAAGACGAGCGTCGCGAGGTCGCACGTGCTCGTCGCGTGAGCGAGCGCTTCCTCGAGCGGCACGCCGGCTCGCCTCGTCGAGATCCGCGAGAGCTCGAGCGCGGGCAGGAGAACTCCCAGCGAGAGGAGCGCGGAGAGCAAGCCAGCGACGGCGCAGAGCGCATGGAGGCGGAGGAGGACGAGCTTTCCTCGCTCGCCCGATCGGATCTCGATCGCCATGCGCCAGTGCGCCGCCGCGACCAGGAGCACGCCGGCGGCGAGCGCATACTCGGGCCCTCCCGCGA
Organism: bacterium; assembly: GCA_016200955.1. Classification (GTDB taxonomy): domain Bacteria; phylum Planctomycetota; class J058; order J058; family JACQDU01; genus JACQDU01. Next base: position 13,677 of record JACQDU010000070.1, on the reverse strand, counting down.
GCACGATGAGGCCCATGAGGACTCCCGCCACGAGCGCTCGCTCGAGCGAGGGCGAGCGTGCGAACGAGACCGTCGTGAGGAGGAACCACGGGATCCACGCGGTGCAGGCGAGCTCCTTCTCGAAGCCGCCGAGAGAGCGCAAGGGACCTCCGGCTCCGAGGAGGATCGCGACGAAGCAAGCGACCGCCGGCCTCGCTCCGAGCGCGCGCGAGAGACGGAACGCTCCCGCCGCCGCGAGCAGGTGCAGGAAGACGATGTGAAGCGTGTATCCCGTGACGCAGGGAAGCGGATAGAAGGCCCAGCGCACGGGATCGAGCGCTCCCCCGAACATGGCGGCGAGGAGAGGCGTCCCGCAGCCCGCGCGCGGGTCCCAGAGAGGAAGCTCGAAGCGCAGGATGCTCTCTCTCTGGAAGCTCCAGGTGGGCAGATACTCGATCGCGTGGTCGAAGCCGACGAACGCTCTCCCCAGAAAGACGAGGTCGAAGAAGCCGGCGAGGACCGCGAGGAGAGCGATCGCGAGCCACCTGAGCTCGTGCCGTCTCTCGTCGGTCATGGGCACCGGATGGGCGCTACGGGCGCCCCCCCGTTGCGGCCTTCGGCCGGAAGCCTCGAAATCGACCGGTCCGCCAGTTGCTTCCGCTGCGCAACGAGCGGACCGGTCGATTTCAAGACTTCGCCCCCCCGCGGAGAGGCTCGGCTTCGCCTCGCCTCGAGCTCGCTCCGCTCGCGTGCTCTCGTTACCACTCGTGGACGAGGCCCGAGAGGACGACGTCGTCGCCCGAGGGCTCGGAGTGGAGGCTGACGAGCCGGAGAGCGCGCGTGACCTCGCTCACGCCCTCGCCGCGAGCGGGAGAGGGAGCGGCGTCGCCGCCCACGATCTTCGGCGCGACGAAGCAGACCACGCGGTCCACGAGGTCGTGCGCGAAGAAGGAGCCGAGCAGCTCGCCTCCTCCCTCGACGAGGACGTGCTGGTAGCCGCGCCGCGCGAGCGCCTCGAGGAGGCAGTCGGGATCGACGCGGCTCGCCTCGGAGCCGACCTTCACGACGCCCACGCCCTGATCGCGGAGCGCCCGCACGCGTTCGTCGCTCGCGCTCTCGGTGGCGACGACGAGCACGGGAGACGTGTTCGCCGAGCGGACGAGCTTCGACTCGAGAGGAATCCTGAGAACAGAGTCGACGACGACGCGCGCCGGGTCTCTCCCGGGAGCGTCGCGCCGCGTGAGGAGCGGGTCGTCTCGGAGGACCGTGTTCACTCCCACGAGAACGGCGTCGACCTCCCCCCGGAGCGCGTGAGCGCGGCGGCGCGACTCCTCGCCCGAGATCCACTTCGAGTCGCCCGAGCGCGCGGCGATCTTGCCGTCGAGGCTCATGGCCCACTTCGCCGTCACGTAAGGGCGCTGCTCGGACATCCACTTGTTGAAGGGGCCGTTCAGGGCGCGCGCCTCTCGCTCGAGGACGCCCACGCGCACGGAGATCCCGGCGCGCTCGAGCCGCTCGAGCGATCGGCCGTCCACCTGCGGGTTCGGATCTCGCTGGGCGACGACGACGCGGGCGAAGCCGGCCTCGACGACGGCGTCCACGCATGGCGGAGTCTGCTTGCCCTCGAACGCGCCGCATGGCTCGAGCGTCGAGTAGAGCGTGCTCCCGCGAGCGTCGAGCTTCTTCTCGCGGAGAGCGCGCAGCGCCTCGACCTCCGCGTGGGGTCCGCCGTGCTCGGTGTGAAAACCCTCGGCGAGGACGTCCTCCCCGTGAGCGACGAGCGCTCCGACCTTGGGATTCGGCGCGACGCGCCAGCTCCCTCGAGCGGCGAGCTCGAGCGCGCGGCCCATGTGCTTCCGGTCGAGGTCGTCTTGCGCGCGAGTCCGGGCGGCAGGCGTCATGGGAGCAGGGGCAGCCGGCTCCCTCTCCCGCGAAGCGGGGGAGGGGTGGGGAGCGGGTCGCTCACCGTGCCGTAGAGAGAGTGCGCGCTCACGCTCTCGATGCGGACCATGGCGAGCTGGCCCGCGAGGCTCTCTCTCATCTCCGGCGAGGCGTGGAAGACGACGACGCGGTTGTCGCGCGAGCGACCCGAGAGGCGCAGCTCGTCTTTCCTGGACGCTCCGTCCACGAGGACCTCGAGCTCGCTCCCGATCGCGCGCCGGTTCTGCTCGAGCGAGATCGACTCCTGCAGGCGGACGAGAGCGGTGCAGCGGCGCGACTTCTCCTCGTCGGGGACGTCGTCCTCGAGCCGGACCGCGGGCGTCGCGGGCCTCGGCGAGTACTTGAAGACGTAGGAGGTCGCGAAGCCGACCTCTCGCAGGAGCGCCTCGCTCGCGCGGAAGTCGTCCCCGGTCTCTCCCGGGAAGCCGACGATCCAGTCGCTCGCGAGCGCGACGTGCGGGATCGCCTCGCGCGCCTCCGCGACCATCTTCCTGTAATCGTCCACCTTGTAGAGCCGCTTCATGCGCTTGAGCACGCGGTCCGAGCCCGACTGCGCGGGGACGTGGACGTATGGACAGAAAGTCCTCAGGTCCCGGACGCGCTTCCAGAAGTCTCTCTTGAAGAAGTTCGGGTGAGACGTGATGAAGCGAGCCCGCAGGAGCCCGTCGATCCGGTCGAGCCGCGCGAGCAAGTCCGCGAGGTCGGGCGCCCCTTGGAGCTGCTTCCCCCAGGAGTTCACGGTCTGCCCGAGGAGCGTGACTTCCTTCACTCCATCGGCGACGAGGCCCTCGACCTCGCGCGCGATCTCCTCCTGGCCGCGGCTCTCCTCGGGCCCGCGCGTGATCGGGACGACGCAGTAAGTGCAGTTGAGGTCGCAGCCCCGCATGATCGAGACGTACGCCTTGTGCGCGTCGCTCCGGAACCGCGGGTCGCGCGCGTACTCCGTGAACTCGCGGTCGAGGTCGTCCGCGACTCGCCGCACGCGCGTCGAGCGCGCCTCCTCGTAGAGGCGCGGGAGGTCGAGGAACTCCTTCGTCCCGATCACGAGGTCGAGGTCGACGACGGGCTGCCTCTCGAGGAGAGCGCGCCCCTCGCGCTGCGCCATGCAGCCCATGAGCGCGACGACCGCTCCCGGCTTCCGGTTCTTCTTGATCCTGAGGAGGCCGAGGCGCGAGTCGACCTTGTCCTCGGCGTGCTCGCGCACCGAGCACGTGTTGAACAGGACGAGGTCCGCTTGCGCGAGCTCATCCGTCGGCTTGAAGCCCGCTCCCGCGAGAGCCTGGAGGGCGAGCTCCGAGTCGAGCTTGTTCATCTGGCAGCCGAACGTCTCGAGGTAGACTCGCCGCGAGGCGTTCTCGGGGAACGCGCCCTCCCGCGTCGTCGCGGTCGGCTCCTCCGTCTTGAGCTGCTCCTCGTCCACAGGCTTCCGTTCCGGGCGAGAGGCCCGGGGCGCTTCGATTATACGGGAGAAGCGGGAGTTCTCCCCGTCTTCCAGGGAGCGCCTCGCCGCGCCCCTCGCGTGGCGAGCGCTTGTCTTGGGTCGAGCGGTCGTGTATGGCTCGAGGGGATGGAGCGAGCTTTCTCGTGATCGCCGGGGGCGAGCCGCGACCGAGCCGCAAGCGAGCCGTCGTGCTCGCGCTCGTCCTAGTCCTGGTCGCTCTCGCCGCGCCGCTCGCGAGCTCGACCGTCCGGGAGGGCATCGAGGTGAGATGGCTCGCCCGGAGCCTGCGCTCCCGGGACCCGGAGGTGCGAGAGGAGACTCGCGTGAGGCTCCTCGCGATCGGTCGGCCCGCGATCGACCCGGTCTTCCCCGAGATCGTCGCCGGGCTCGTCGTTGAAGCCGACAGCGGCTGGATCTTCCTGGGCCGCGTCCGCGATCGGACGCCCGAGGGCACGACCTACGAGCACGAGAACACCGCGCTCGACCGCGAGAAGCTCTTCCGGGTCCAGGTGAGCGTCCTGGGAGAGCCGGGGTTCTCGCGGAGCGCGCGCATGCTCTTCCGCTCCGACGCTCGCCGCGAGCTCGTCTTGGGCCACGGAGCGAGCGCGCACCCCATGGGCCGGCAGGTCGAGATCTACGCGCTCCAGGAAGCTCGCGTGATGGTCCCTCTCGACGACGAGCTCGCTCCCGCCGTGATCGAAGCGGTGAAGAAGAAGCTCGAGGAGACCAGCTACGAGTGCCCGGCGTGCGAGGTGTCCTCGAAGACGCCGGGTGTTTGCCCTCAGTGCGACAAGCCTCTCAAGCGGAGGGAGTGACGGAGCGCTCACGCCCCCGTCGACGTGGTGAGAGTCGTTCTGGAGATCACTTCCCGCGCGGGGGCGGTGCGCACTCCCGGACGCACCGACGCAGACTGCTAAGTGAAAGGGCGCGATTCAGCACGGTCTCCCGTCCCGACCCCACGAGAGAACACAAAGGCGCAAAGGCGCGAAGGCGCCAAGAACGTCCTGGAGAAGAAGCGCGGCGTCGCCGGCCGAGCCCTTCGCGTCTTCACATCTTCGCGTCTTCGCGTTCCCGACACCGCGCCGAGTGTTCATGGTCGTGAGTCGCAACCATGCCGAATTACGCCCTGTCATCTAGGCGCCTCGCTCGAACTTCCGCCAGGCTTCCGCGAGAGCACGGAGCTTCAGGTCGGCGCGCCGGTGAACGTCATCGGGAGCGAGCCCGGTGAGAGCGGCGAGAGCGTCGTTCACGGAGTGGAGCGCCCTCACCTGGAACTCGCCGCGAGAGACGGCCAGGACGACGTCGTCTCTCAGCATGAGGTCGCCCGCGCTCGCGGCGGGGATGAGGACGCCCTGCTTCCCCGAGAGCCCGCGAGCGCAGCAGGCGTCGAAGAAGCCCTCGATCTTCTCGTTCGCGTCGCCGATCGCCTGCACGTCGCCCTTCTGGTTGAGAGAGCCGGTGACGGCCCACCACTGCCTCACGGGGACTAAGGCGAGAGCGGAGATGATCGCGACGACCTCCGCGACGCTCGCGCTGTCGCCGTCGATCGGGACGTAGCTCTGCTCGAAGCACACGCTCGCCGTGAGCGCGAGCGGCTTCTCCTGCGCGTAGAGACTCCGGAGAAGGCCGGCGATGATCTGCACTCCCTTGTGGTGCGTGTCGCCCGAGAGGTGAGCCTCGCGCTCGATGTCCACGACGCCGGCTTTCCCGAGGGAGACCGACGCCGTCACGCGAGAGGGCCGGGCGAAGACGTGGTCTCCCGTGTCGTAGATCGGGAGGGCGTTCACGACTCCCACGCGCTCGCCGTCCAGGTCCACGAGGACGATCCTGTCGTCGAGGAGCTCCTGCGTCTTCCGCTCCGCGAGGTCGTGGCGGCGGCGCCGCGCCGCGAGCGCGGCCTCGACGTGCTCCCGCTCGACGGCCGCGGGAGCACGCTTCTTCTCGCTCCTCGCGAAGGCCTCGGCTTCTCTCAGGACATCGAGCAGCTCGCCCAGGTGAGTCGAGAGACGGTCGCGACGCCGGGCGAGGCGCGAGGCGTGCTCGAGCGTCCGCGCGAGCGCGCCGGCGTCGGGCGGCACGAGCCCCGCCCTCACGGCGAGGCGCCGGAGAGCCAGGGCGAGCCTCGCTCTCTCCTCGGGCTCGTTCCGCGCGTCGTCCTCGACCTCGACCTTGACCTTGAAGGTCTCGCGGAAGGCGTCGTCCTGCTCGGAGAGCGCCGAGTAAGTGTCGTCGTCTCCCACGAGGATCACCTTGAGCGCGATCTCGACGGCGCGCGGGCGCACGGGGCCCATGGGCTGGTGCGAGGTCGCGTCGAAGCGCTGGACGTCGATCTTCCCTCGCGTGAGGGCCTTCCTGAGAGCTCGCCAGGCGGGCTGGTCGAGGAGGAGCTCGCGAGCGTCCGAGACGAGAACGCCTCCGTCCGCGCGCCAGAGCGAGCCCGCGCGCACGCGGAGGTGCTCGGGGCCGAGGGGATCTCCCGCCTCGAGCGAGCCCATGAGGTTCGGGTAAGTCGGGACCTCCTCGAAGACGACGGGAGGCACGGCTCGCTCGCTCGCATCGACGACGAGGTTCGCGCGGAGCTCGGCGAAGAGGTCCACGGGCTCGCGCGGGCGCCTCTCGGGCTCGGGCGGCGGGCGGTCGCGCGGCTCCTCTTGCGGGAAGTCGTCCGGGTGATGCTCGAGGAACAGGTGGAGCCGCTCTCCCAGGCGCTCGAGGAGCTGATCGGCGTAGCGGCGCACCGCCTTCGTCGGGAAGCGCGCGGCGAGGTCGCGGAGCGGGCCGAGAGAGACGGCGCGCGCCGTCCTCTCGTCGAGCTTCTTGAGCGCGCGAGCGCCACGCCGCGAGATGTCGCGCGAGCGAGCCGCGGCCTCCTCGAGGGCGCGCTCGAGCTCGGCCATGCGGGCGAGCTTCCTCGCGAGGAGCTTCGTGCGAGAAACCGGACCTCGACCTCGAGCTGGAGCTCGGGAGCGGGGAAGCTCTCGCGGATCTCTCCCACGAGGAAGCCTTCGTCGCGGAGCGGCTCCGTGAACTCCTGGAGCGCGCGTCTCGCGGCGCGCTCGGCGCGGCGGCGGATCGACTCGCGGCGTCTCCTGAAGCCGTCTTCGTCGAACGCCGTCCCGAGAGCGTTCCTGAGGACCAAGATGAGCTCGTCCACTTCTCTCCTGAAGCGCTTCCCTTGCCCTCGCGGGAGAGCGATGAGGCGAGGCCGGTCGGGACGGTCGAAGTCGGCCACGTAGAGACGGTCGCGCGGCTCGGGGAAGGTCGTCCCCCACGGAGGCACGGCTCGCGCGCCGCTCGAGCGCTTCTCTCCCAGGGAGGCTTCCTCGAGAGCGGCCCGGACGAGCGTCTCGCGGCCGCTCCCGGGAGGGCCGACGACGAAGATGTTGAAGCCCGGCCCGTCGAGCGCGAGGCCCGCGCGGATCGCCTCGAGGGCGCGCTTCTGGCCGACGAGCTCGTCCGCCGTCGCGGGGAGGCGCGGGGCGAGGCGCGCTTTGTTCGCGCTCTCGCTCGCTCCGGCTCGCTCTCGCTCCTTCGCCGCGAGGCGCTCGGCGCGTTCTTCCTTCGCGACGAGAGGAGCGAGCTCCCGGGGATCGCAATGCCACCGGAGCTCGTCCGGCTCGAGGGAGCGCGCGGGGGGAAGGTCCGTCTCCCGCTTCGAGGGAGAGGGGTCGCGAGGCCGACGCGTCCCGTTCGAGCCGCGACCGCTGCGAGTCGGTCGTCGAGCGCTCTTCCGGCTCACGCGAGGAGCTCCTTCGTCCCGGGCTCGTCTCGCCAGACGGGCCCGAACCTCCAGCGGCCTTCGGTCCAGTTGCCGGGGCCCTCGAGGAGGAGCTGCTCCGAGACAGCGTGCTGGATCTCGTCGAGGATGTCCGTCGCGATGAGAGGGACGGCGACGGGCCCGAGGATCTCGGCGGCCATGTCGCCCGCTCTCCCGTGGAGGTAGACGCCGAGGACGGCCGCCTCCCACGCGGAGAGGCCGCCCGCGAGGAGCGCGGCGATCACTCCGGTCAGGACGTCTCCCGCGCCGGCCGTCGCCATGCCCGGGTTGCCCGTCCTGTTCTCGTGGAGCCTCTCGCCTTCCTTCGCGACGAGCGTGCCCTTTCCCTTGAGGACGAGGACTCCCTTGATCTCGCGGACCAGCGCGCGCGCGGCGCTGGCACGGTCTTCCTGGATCTCCTTCGTCGACCTCCCCGTGAGGCGCGCGAGCTCGCCCGGGTGCGGCGTGAGGACCGCCTCGGCCCCGAGAGTCTGGAGGAGCTCGGCCCTCTCCTCGAAGGCGTTCAGGCCGTCGGCGTCGAGGACGAGCTTCCCCTGGAGCCCGAGCGCGAGGCGCCGCGCGAGCTTCGCGGTCTGCCGGTCTCTCCCGAGCCCGGGCCCGAGGGCGACGGCGTCGAAGCCTTGCGCGAGCTCGAGGATCGGCTCGAGCGCCTCGAGCGCGAGCGAGCCCGACTTCGTGGACGGAAACGGCCTCACCATGACGCACGTGTGCTTCGTGGCGAGGACCGGTTGCACGACGTCGGGGCAAGCCGTGACGACGATCCCCGCTCCCGTGCGGAGAGCGGCTTTCGCCGTGAGGAAGGCTGCTCCCGTGAGGCCCGTGGAGCCGGCCACGACGAGCACGCGACCGCAGTCGCCCTTGTGGGCGTCGGGTGCTCTCTTCACGTCCTCGGGCTTCTTGCCCAGTCCAAGGAGCCCTCGCTTCCGTATCCGAGGAGCTCGCCGGGCTCTCGCTCGCCGGTCCACGCGACGATCCCGCAGCCTCTCACGTCCTTCGAGAGCCAGAGGATGATCTTCGACTCGAGCGTCTTCTCACCGAGCTTCAGCTCTCACGAATAGGTGATCTTCGTGCAGGCGAGCTCCTTCCTGCCGACGTCTTCTTCTCCTCGGAGAGCCTTGCAGGCAAGACACCACGCCGAGACGCTCATCTCGCCCCCTTCGCCGCCGTCGTCGAGCCCGATCTGACCGACGGCTCCGAAAAAGCCGAGACGCTCGTTTCGCTTACCTCGCATCTCCTGCGCGATGCGACCGACAACGCGCTCGATGCGACCGACAACGCGCTCGATGCGACCGACAACGCGCTCGATGCGACCGACCACGCACTCGTTCACACCGCGATTGTCATCGTGGTCGGTCTGGATGCGTCGGTTCGTACCGCGATTGTCATCGTGATCGATCTGGATGCGTCCGTCAGCGATCTGGATGCGTCCGTTCACACCGCGATTGTCATCGTGGTCGGTCTGGATGCGTCCGTTCACACGGCGATTGTCATCGTGGTCGGTCTGGATGCGTCCGTCAGCGGCGTGATCGTGTCCATCGTCGGCGTGAACGCGCGCGAGAGCGACGCGAAGCGGTCCCCGACCGGCGACGTCGCCTGCGAGACCGGCGCAAGCCGACCTCTCTCGGGACGTTCGGAACAAGGAGCCTCTCGGGACCGGCTCGGCACGGGAAGTCCCGACTCCGGCACCGCGCTCCGCGTTGCCGTCGCGATCGCCGTTGCCTTCGAGATCTGGCTCGCGGCCATCCTCGAGCACACGAACAGGCGCGTGGTCTCTCGCACCGGAAGGACGACCCGAGGCTCCGTCGAGACCACCGCTCGCACGGAAGGCGCCGCCGCCATGCACGGGGACGAGCGCGCCCGCGACACGGCCGTCTTCGCCGCTCCTCCCGGGCTCGTCGGCCTCGCCGGGCGCGAAGCCCCCGTGAGAGCGTTAATCAGAGAACCCCTGTCGCATCTCGGCACCGTCCCGGGCATACTGTTCGGGCCAGCCTAGGGAAAGGGAAGGCGCACCATGATCGTACCGACAAGCACCGCCACGGAGCCGAAGGTCGAGACCGCACGTTACCCCGGCACCGTCATGGCGATAGACGGAAACACGGCCGTCGTCCTCGTCGAGACCGCGGCGAGCGAGGCAGCCGGCTCCTACCCGATCTCTCCCAGCTCGCAGATGGGCGAAGGCTTCGCGGACGCGATGGCGAAGGGCGAGCTGAACGCCTTCGGCAAGCCGCTCATCTTCATCGAGCCGGAAGGCGAGCACGCGGCCGCCGGCGTCACGGCCGGCATGTCCATGGTCGGGCTCCGCGCGGCGAACTTCTCGAGCGGTCAGGGCGTCGCTTACATGCACGAGTCGCTCTACGCGGCTGCCGGCAAGCGGCTCCCTTACGTGCTCACGATCGGCTGCCGCGCGATGACGAAGCAGAGCTTGAACGTCCACGCGGGCCACGACGACTACCACGCCGTGGACGACGCCGGCTTCTTCCAGCTCATGGCGAAGAACGTCCAGCAAGTCGGCGACTTCAACCTGATCGCTCGCCGCACGGCCGAGATGTCGCTGACTCCCGGGCTCGTCGGCATGGACGGGTGGCTCACGAGCCACGTCCTCGAGACGGTCCGCGTCCCCGAGCGCGAGATGATCAAAGAGTACCTCGGCGCTCCCGAGGACGAGATCGATTGCCCGACGGCCGCCCAGCGCCTCGTCTTCGGGCCCAAGCGCCGCCGCGTGCCGCGCCTCTGGGACACGGACAACCCGGCGCAGATCGGCGTCGTCCAGAACCAGGACTCCTACGCCCAGGGAGTCGCGGCCCAGCGGCCCTTCTTCTACGACCACGTCGAGGCGCTCGGGCAGCAGGCCATGCGCGAGCTCGGCGCCCTCACGGGACGCCATTACGACCTCGTCATGCCGTATCGCTGCGAGGACGCCGAGTACCTGATCGTCGGCATGGGCTCCATGGCCGAGAACGCGGAAGCCGTCGTCGATCACCTGAGAGACAAGCGAGGGATCCGCGTCGGCGTCGTCCAGGTCGTCTGGTTCCGGCCCTTCCCGGGAGGAGCGCTCACCGAGATCCTCCGCGGAAGAAAAGGCGTCGCGGTCCTCGAGAGGACCGATCAGCCGCTCGCCGTCGACCTCCCGCTCTGCCGCGAGGTCCGCGCCGCTCTCGGGAAGGCGCAGGAGAACGGCATGGCCGCTCGCGCGGGCGCCGCGAACGGCGGGCTCCCCCACAAGGGATATCCGTCGATCGAGTCGCTCGAGGAGATGCCGCGCGTCTACAGCGGGAGCTACGGCCTCGGAAGCCGCGACCTCCAGCCGAGCCAGATCATCGGCGCCGTCGAGAACATGCTCGACGGAGGAGCGAAGCGGCCCTTCTATTACCTCGGGATCGAGTTCTTCCAGAAGAACGCTCCCTCGGCCGAGCGCCGCGCGCAGCAGGAGAAGATCCAGAAGGCTTACCCCCACATCGCCGAGCTCCACGTCGAGGGCAGCGAGAACCTGAGCCTCCTCCCCGAGAACGCGATCTCGTTCCGCCTCCACTCGATCGGCGGCTGGGGCGCGATCACGACGGGCAAGAACCTCTCGGGCACCATGTTCGACCTGCTCGGCTTGCACTTGAAGTGCAACCCGAAGTACGGAGGAGAGAAGAAGGGCGCTCCGACGACGTACTACGGCGCCTTCGCCAAGGAGAAGATCCGCGTCAACTGCGAGCTCCAGGCTATCGACGTCGTCCTCTCGCCCGATCCGAACGTCTTCCAGCACACGGACGCCCTCTCGGGCCTGAGAGCCGGCGGAGCGATCGTGATCCAGACCGCCACGGGCACCGCGCCCGAGCTCGTCTGGCGCCAGTTCCCGCAGTGGGCGAGGAAGATCATCGCCCAGAAGAACATCGAGATCTATTACGTCGACGCCTTCGGCATCGCGAAGAAGGAGAGCTCGAACCCCGACCTCGAGCTGAGAATGCAGGGCACCGTCTTCCAGGGAGCCTTCTTCAAGGTCTCGCACGTGCTCACGACCTACGGGCTCGACGAGAAGCGCCTCTTCCAGTCGATCGAGGGCGTGCTCGACGCGAAGTTCGGCTCGAAGGGCAAGACGGTCGTCCAGGACAACCTGCGAGTCGTCCGCCGCGGCTTCGAGGAGACGAAGCTCCTCGACTGGAAGGCGCTGGGAGAAGTCGCTCCCGCGCCGCCCCGTCCGCCGCGCCTGCCGCTCTCGGTCGCGACGGCGTCACCCGAGACGCAGACTCCCCTCACGCGAGGCGACCGCTTCTTCGAGCAGGTCGGGAAGTTCTACACCGAGGGCTCGGGCGAGGACTCGCTCGCCGATCCCTTCGCGGCCTTCTCGTTCACTCCGGCCGTGACCGGGACCTTCCGCGACATGACGCAGATCCGCTTCGAGTACCCGAAGTTCATCGCCGAGAACTGCACGGGCTGCTCGAAGTGCTGGACGCAGTGCCCGGACTCCGCGATCCCGGGTCTCGTCGTCAAGCTCCCCGACCTGATCAAGACGGCGGCGAAGCAGATCGGCCGCGACGCCGGCAACGGAGGAGCGGCGATCTCGAAGGTCTCGGCGAAGGTCGAGGCCGCCTTCCGCGCGAAGCTCAAGACGGCGCCCGACACCGCGGCTCCCGCCGACGTCGCGAAGGAAGCGGTGCTCGAGGTCGCGAAGGGCGAGGAGCCCGCTCTCGCGAAGGTCCTCGAGGGCGAGGCCGAGGCTCTCAGGAAGGTCCTCGTGGACTTCCCCGTCGCGAAGACGAAGCCCTTCTGGGATGCCATGGAGAAGAAGGGCCAGGGAGCCCTCCTCGCGATCACCGTGAACCCCGAGTCCTGCAAGGGCTGCATGGAGTGCGTCGAGGTCTGCGGCGACGGAGCTCTCATCCGGACGCCGCAGGACGAGGCCTCGGTCGCTCACCTCCGTCGCGGGTGGGACACGTGGCTCGACCTCCCCGACACCGACCCGGGCTACATCAAGATCCCGGACCTCGACAAGGCTTCGGGCGTCCTCCCGTCGCTCCTCCTCGCGAAGAAGAGCTACTACGCGACGGTCGGCGGCGACGGCGCGTGCATGGGGTGCGGCGAGAAGACTCCGATTCACCTCCTCTGCTCCGTGACCGAGGCTCTCATGCAGCCTCGGGTGCACGCTTACCTGACGAAGCTCGACGGGCTCGTCGCGAAGATCGATGGGGCTCTCCCGTCGGCGGACGGCGCGCGGAGAACGCGCCTCGAGCAAGCGAAGACGAAGATCGCCGACACTGCCTGGCGCTACAGGAAAGGCCCGACCGGCCGCGGCCGCACCGCCATGGGCATGGTCAACAGCACGGGCTGCACGACCGTATGGGGCTCGACTTACCCCTACAACCCGTATCCCTTCCCGTGGGCCAACCACCTCTTCCAGGACGCTCCGTCGGTCGCCATGGGAGTCTTCGAGGGGCACGCGCGCCAGCTCGCGGACGGCTTCAAGGCCGTGCGAGTGGCCGAGCTCGAGCTCGCGGGCAAGTACGACGCGAAGCAGGACCGCATGCTCGCGCTGTTCGACTGGAAGGACTTCTCGGACGAGGAGCTCCTCCTGCTCCCGCCGGTGATCGTGCTCGGAGGCGACGTGGCCATGCTCGACATCGGCTTCCAGAACCTCTCGCGCATGCTCATCTCGGGCCGGCCGATCAAGGTGCTCGTCGTGGACACGCAGGTCTACTCGAACACCGGCGGCCAGGCCTGCACGAGCGCGTTCATCGGCCAGATCTCCGACATGGCGACGTTCGGCGAGAGGCAGCAGGGAAAGACGGAGCCGCGGAAGGAGATCGGCCTCATGGCGATCGCCCACCGAGGCGTCTACACCGCGCAGACGAGCCAGGCTCACCCGAACCACATGCTCAAGGTCTTCATCGAGGGCCTGAACTCGAAGCGTCCGGCGCTGTTCTCGACCTACACGACGTGCCAGCCCGAGCACGGCGTCGCCGACGACGCGAGCGCGAAGCAAGCGAAGCTCGTCCTCGAGGGCCGGGGCTTCCCCTTCTTCGTCTACGACCCCGACAAGGGCCCGACGATCAAGGAGCGCATGTCTCTCACCGGCAACCCCGCGCTCGGAGACGACTGGCCGACCTACAAGCTCTCGTTCACGAACGAGAAGGGCGAGAAGGAGATTCGCACGCTTCCCATGACGTTCGCCGACTTCGCCGCGAGCGAGGGCCGCTTCGCGAAGCACTTCGCTCCCGTGAAGGACGGAGTCCCCGAGGAGTCCCTCGTCCCCTTCCACGAGTTCATGAAGCTCCCGAAGGACGCTCGCAACGGCAAGTTCCCGTTCATCTGGGCGACCAGGAAGGACGGCAAGCTCCGCCGCCTCGTCACGAGCGTCGCTCTCGTCGCGAGCGCCGAGGAGCGGATCGACTTCTGGCACCTGCTCCAGGACCTCGCGGGGCTCTTGCCGCCTCAGCCGAAGAAGTGATGGCTCGGATCCGGACGGTCACGGCTCGCGAGAACGTCCGGGCCCGGCTTCCTCGCCCATGGGGTATGTCGTCGAGCGAGGCCGAAGGCCTCGCTCGCCCGCGGGGGG
>JACQDU010000727.1 GCA_016200955.1 bacterium | reverse complement strand
ACGTCGTGGGTCGCTGGAAGCGGAGGAGCGCTCTCGAGTATCTCGCCGGGCGAGTGGCGTCCTCGGGCGCACCCGATTGATGGAGATGAGCGCGCCGTCTCGCGCGGATCTCTGACACTTCGTTGACGATCCTCCCGTGATCCCGGGCGGGCGACTCTTGAGCGCGTTCCAGGAGCCGTATAAGATCCCGCGAGACGCGCCCGTTCGGTGGCGCTTCCGGTTCGACCCTCGAGGGACCCGGTTCGCGTGGTCACGAAGAGCGAGAGCGGCTTCGGCAACCGTTTCGGCGAGATCGCCGTGCGGGAAGGCTTCGCGACGCGCGCTCAGGTCGGGGACGCGCGACCGGATCAAGAGGGAGGAGTCGGAGGAGAAGATCCCGACTCCCTCGATCCCCGGCTACGAGATCATGGAGCTCCTCGGGAAAGGCGGCATGGGCGCGGTCTACAAGGCGCGCCAGAAGTCGCTCGACCGGGTCGTCGCGCTCAAGGTCCTCCCGCCGTCGGCCGCGAAGGACGAGTCGTTCATCCGCCGCTTCATCAGCGAAGCGCGCACGGTCGCGAAGCTCAACCACGAGAACATCATCGCCGGCATCGACGTGGGAGACGCCGACGGCACCTACTACTTCGCCATGGAGCACGTCGAGGGCACGTCTCTCGCGAAGCTCATCGAGCGCGACGGTCCCATGCCGGAGAAGCGCGCGCTCGAGATCGCCGTGCAGATGGGAAGGGCCCTCGAGCACGCCCACAAGCACGGCCTCGTCCACCGGGACGTGAAGCCCCAGAACATCCTCGTCGCGAAGAACGACGTGGCGAAGCTCTGCGACCTCGGCCTCGCGAAGCAGATGGACAAGGGGACGAAGTCGATCACCTCGACCGACATGGGAGTCCCTCTCGGGACGCCGCACTACCTCTCGCCGGAGCAGGCCCGCGGCGAGGCGGACGTCGACATCCGCTCGGACATCTACTCGCTCGGAGCCTCGCTCTACCACATGCTCACGGGCGTGCCCCCGTTCGAGGGCCAGAGCCCCATGGTGCTCATGACGAAGCACCTGACGGAGGAGCCGATCCCTCCGAGGCGCCGGAACGAGGAAGTCTCCAAGGCCGCCTCGGACCTCGTTCTCACGATGATGGAGAAGGAGAAGGAGCGGCGGCACCAGAACCCGACGGAGCTCCTCGACGACCTCGGTCGCGTCCTCTCGGGCAAGAAAGCCAAGGGCGGCCCTCCCGCCAAGAAGAAGAAGTCTCACTCGGACGACGACGACGACGACGAGCCCAAGAAGCGCGCGCGCTCCGTCGCTGTCCGCGACGGTGGCCCATCGAACGACAAGATGCCCATGGTCATCGCGGCCTTCGCGATGGTCGGGGTCATCGCGATCCTCATCGTGGCCATGTCCGGCGGCAACGTCTTCGGCCCCGGCCGCGAGAGCGCCCCGATCCAGCGCGAGGCGCAGAAGGCTTACGAGAAGGCGGACGGCCTCTACCGGACCGCGCTCGGAGGCGGCACGCTCGACGAGTACCGCCCCATGATCCGGCAGAAGTTCCAGTCGGTCATCGACACCTTCCCGAACACCGACGCCGCCGACGCGGCCAGGAAGAGGCTCGAGGAGCTGCATTGAGCCGTCTCGATCTCGCGCTCGAGATCGCGAGGGCCGACTTCCTCCTCGAGCGAGCTCTCCCCGCGCTCGAGGCGGCTCACGGGCAAGGGAAGCTGGACGAGCTGGCGCGCGTCGCGAAGGAAGCCGTCCCGATCCTCGCGGAGATGCTCCGCTCGGAGAAGGCGCGCCGGAGCGCCGTCGTGGGAGACGCGGTCGCCTCGTCGGACCCCGCGATCCTCGCGCTCAAGCGAGACCAGGGGAGGCTCGAGGCTCTCCTTCCGCGATCGCCGTTCATCTTCCTCACGAAGGCCGCTCTCGAGGACATGGGCTGGGCGCTCCTGCGAGCGGCGCAGGCGGCGCCGCCCGTCTCGCTCGGGACGGACTGGGACCTCCTGCGAGTCGTCCTCGACCGCGGGAGGAGACGTGAGGACGGCCTCGCCGCGATCCCGCGGACGCTCGCGGGGAAGGCCCTCATGGGAGAGGGCCCCCTCGCCACGAGGAGCGGTTTCGCCCTCGCGCGCGAGCGGTCCTACGCGACGGGCTGGAACTCTCCCGCGACGGTGCGGAAGATCGCGCGCGCTCTCTCGCGCCTCGACGGGCGCGCGCTCGAGAAGAGGGCGCTCTCGCTCGAAGGCTCCGCCTCGCTCGCTCGCGGTGTCTATCCGCCGAGGCTCTCGACGCTCCCGCAGCGCACGGAGAGGGCGACGGCGGCTCTCGCGAAGCTCAAGGGAGCCTACGAGACGGCGGCTTCTCTCGGCGCGGGAGTCTTCGTGGAAGTGGAAGTCGTCTAGGAGACGGTCCCTCCCATTCGAGTTGACACCCAAGCCCTTGAATGGTCTATTCCTCCCCCGATCGGCGGTCCGAACGACCGCGTGTGGCGGCGCACGGCCTCGCGCGGCGGGAGACGTGCCGGCGGCCGTTGCCATGGGCGGTCTCGCGTGCGAGGCTGGCCACGTGGCGGGCTCTTTCGAACCGAAGGACGAGTCGAGTCGGGAGCCGCTCTCCATCATGCGGTTCTCGCACGTCGGGCTGCAGTTCGCGCTCACCGTCGGCATCCTCGTCGCCCTCGGGATCTGGGCGGACAAGCGCCTCGGCACGACTCCCCTCTTCGCGCTCCTGGGCGTCGGAGTGGGCTTCGGGATCGGCTTCTACCACCTCTACCGGGCGATTTACGGGGTGGAGAACGGCACGTCCGGCAAGGGAGCGACGCGGGGCGCTCACTCTGCGCCCGGCCGTGACCCGGAAGACGCCGACAAGAGCTGAGCCGCGAGACGTCTCGACCGAACGCGCCGCGCGACCCGAGTGAGG
>JACQDU010000726.1 GCA_016200955.1 bacterium | reverse complement strand
GTCCTGGATCCTGTCGGTGTCGGCGTCGCCCTCGTCGGGCTTGCTCCTGGGGCCCGAGTCGGCGAGCACGATCACGTGCCTGGGCGGCTTCTTCCCGCCATCCGCGGCGGGGGGCGGGGCCGGGGGCGGCGCCTTCCGCTCGGGGACGCCGCTCTTGCGTTGCTCGTTCCACCAGGCTGCCCACGCCGGAGCCTTGCCCTTGTCCTCGCCCGCGATGGTGACGAGCTCCGAGCGGAGAGGCGTCTCGAGCTCTCGGTCGCCGCGGCCGAGCGCGGCCACGAGCGCGTCCAGGGACTCGACGGTGGGGAAGGTCCCGAGGCGCGCGATGGCCGCTTTCTGGACCGCGGTCGAACCCTTCTCGAGCACGAAGGCGAGCGCGGCCGTGCCCTCGCTCGTGCCCGCGATCCCCTTCACGAGATCGAGGGCGAGATCGGTGTCCTTCTGGCGCTCGACGATCGCCTTCCCGAGCGCCTCGAGCGCGAGCTTCCCGCGCACGCCGGCCGCGGTGCCTCTCAGGAAGTAACGGGCCATGGCGTCGTCGTTCTTCGCGGCACGATCGAGGAGCAGGATCGGGACTTCCTTCGAGTCCTCGCTGGAGAACGGCGCGCACGCGGAGCGGAGCTCGTCGTAGGCGCGGTCCTTGTCCTCCTCCGACTTCGCGGCGGCGACGTTCTTGAGCGCCGCGTCGAGGTCGTTCTTCGCCTTGGCGAGGTCGCCGGCGAGAGCGATGCCGGCGGCGAGGGAAACGGAGAGCGCTGCGAGCGCGAGCGGGGCGAGCCTCACGAGAGCCTCCTCGAGAGGCGAATGTTCCCAGCAAACCAGGCCCCCGACAAGGCCGACGGGCGAGACGGTCCGGGCGCTCGCGAGCGTACCAGGCGAGCGCATCTTCGAGCTCGCGCTCCGCTTCAGGGAGAGATGGACTGGTTTCACGCGAGATGGTGTTTGGCGCGCAAGCGGGCAAGGACCTCGCTCGCGGGTCGCCCGCGCTCGCCGGTCTCGAGGGCACGACGCACGCGCCGCCCGACCTCTTCCCCCACACGCGTTCGACCAAGGCGGGATCCTCATCTCCGGGTTCGGGCTCCGCCTCTTCGTTTCCGAGCGAGTCGAGCAGCGCCAAGACGACGCGGGCTCGCTCATCGGCCGGGAGTCGGAGAGCGAGCTCAAGGGGGGAGACAGCAGTCCACGGAGCGCGATAAGGCACTCACTCTCCGGAGCCGGCGAGCCGGCCCCCCCGATCAGGATCGGATACCCCGGAGACTCCGATCCAGAGGATCGTGACCGGAAGCCGCTCTCCGGAGCATGGATCCCACCGGGCGCCGTCTGAATCCGACTCCAGGGAGCCTCCTGCGGAAGAGACGCCGTCGACGACTCAACCTCCGGAGAGTGGGGTCCAGCGAGCTTGCACGTGGTGCCTGAACCGCTGGGACTGGATCGGGCCTGGCCTGCGGCCTCCCCGGCGATCGGTCGAGAACGGGGTCACGCTCTGCTTCCTTGATGATGCGGGGAAGACCGATACCGGCTGGGACTCGGCCCAGCGCGTCACGCGCATGCGCTACGTGGGGCCCAAGGGTGAGCCGTTCGTCGATCTCGGCTACTCCTACGACCGCGCGAACAACCGGCTCTCGGAGACGCGGTTCCAC
This sequence comes from bacterium, assembly GCA_016200955.1. Classification (GTDB taxonomy): domain Bacteria; phylum Planctomycetota; class J058; order J058; family JACQDU01; genus JACQDU01. The sequence goes on along the minus strand of JACQDU010000726.1, from coordinate 675 downwards.
GAGGGGCGCGAGGACCACTTCTCCTACGACAGCGTGTATCGGCTCGCGGGGGCGCAGTACGGTCTCGCCGCGCCGCGCACCGGGAAGGGCGACAAGGACGACGACCACGAGAAGAAGAGTCCGCTCGGCGTCTCCGCGGAGACGTTCGTCTTCGACGGCGTCGGGAACCGGACGAGCCTCGCGCAGACGCTCGCCGGGAGCGGAGGAGAGAAGGAGAAGCACGAGGACCACGACAAGGGCAAGCACGACGCCGTGCCGACGGTCACGACGTCATACGCGACGAACTCGGTCAACGAGTACACGTCGGTCGGCGGCCTCCTCCAGGGCCACGACCCGAGCGGGAACCTTCTCGATGACGGGCGGTTCACTTACCGCTACGACTTCCGGAACTTGCTCGTCGAGCTCCGGAGCAAGAAGACCGGGACCGTCGCGCACTACCGCTACGACGCCCTCGGGAGACGGATCGAGAAGACGTTCACCATGGGCGGCGCTCCCGGGGACGACGACGAGCGCGAGGACCGGGACGACGACGATCGCGCGAGCGCCGGGACGCGGCGCTACGTCTACGACGGCGCGCGGATCCTCGAGGAGCGGACGGACGACCACTTCGCGGGCAAGGAGTGGGTCTACGGCGTCGGGCTCGATGAGCCCGTGCGCATGGTCCACCGGCGCGCG
>JACQDU010000725.1 GCA_016200955.1 bacterium | reverse complement strand
TTCTTCGAGAGAGAACGCGAGCGAGAGGAGGAGCGCGTGACGCCCTCGCGCCGGATCCGCGTTCTCCTCGTCGCGGCCTGGCTCGCGCTCGGTTGCCTCGCGACGAGGCTCTACTCCCTCCAGGTCGTGAGAGGAGACGAGCTGCGCGCGAAGGCCGAGCGCCGCCGCCGCAAGGTCGAGCTCCTCCCGCCCCGGCGCGGGAGGATCCTCGACGCGAAGGGCCGCGTCCTCGCGCTCGACCGTCCCGCGCAGGACGTGACCGTCGAGCTCCCCGAGCTCGATCCGTCGCTCGAGCTCGTGCGCGTCCTCGCCTGGGCGACTCGCTCGACGACGGACGAGGTCGCGCGCTCCTTCCGCGGGGCGCGCGCCCGCGTGAGAGCGGGAGCGCGCACGGCGATCGTCGCTCACGCGAAGGACTCGGCGGCGCGCGATCGCGTGCTCCGTCTCTCGTCGAGGTTCCCGGGGATCTCGATCGCTCCCGCCGTCTCGTCGGGCTGCTCGGTCGCCGCTCCCGATTCTCTCCTCGGGGCCCGCGACCGCACGCTCGATCGTCTCTCCGTGATCCTCGACCGCGAGCCCGCCCTGGTCCGGGCTCTGGTCCAGGCGCGGGAGGACGAGATCCGGGCGATCCCCGACCGCTACGAGCGGCTGCGCGCCTGGAACGAGCCGATCGTCGTCGCCCGGGACGTGAGCTTCGACCTCGCCGCGCGCGTCGAGGAGGCGAGCTTCGAGACTCCCGGCGTCTCCCTCGCGCGGACCTACGGGAGGAGCTACCCCTGGGGCCCTCTCGCGGCTCACGTGCTCGGATACCTCGGGAAGCTCTCGGACGCCGAGCAAGAGAAGCTCAAGCGAGACGGCCTCCTCCTCGACGAGAGCGCGGACGAGCTCCTCCTCTCGGGAACGTGCGAGATCGCGGAAGGCTGCCGGCTGAGAAGGCAGCTCGTGGGCCGCTCCGGCCTCGAGGCGCGGCTCGACTCCCGGCTCGCGGGAGTCCCGGGAGCGCGCGTCGTCGAGCGAGACGCCGCCCTTCGCTCGCGCGAGACGCTCGTCTGCGTCGCGCCGCGAGACGGCGACGACGTGCGGTTGACGATCGACGCCGAGCTCCAGGCCGCGGCGGAGGCGGCGCTCGACCTGGCGCTCGCGAAGCACGGCACCGAGCGCGCCGGAGGAGCGGCCGTGCTCGTCTCTATCGAGACGGGAGACGTGCTCGCGCTCGCGTCGGCGCCGCGCTTCGACGCGAACGAGGTCGCGCGCGTCTACGGCTCGCTCCTCGCGGACCCCGCGAGCCCGCTCGTGGACAGGGCCGTCGAGCCAGCGCCTCCGGGCTCGACGCTCAAGGTGCTCTCGGCGTTCGCATTCTTCGGGGGAGACGGCCTCTCGCCCCGGACGACGTTCACGTGCGAGGGCGCGCTCTTCCCGGGGAAGAAGGGCTTCCACTGCGACGCCGTCCACGGGAGCCAGGTCGGGCTCGAGCGCGCGCTCTCCCACTCCTGCAACGTCTTCTTCTTCCGCGCCTCCGACGCGACCGAGGACGCGTGGCGCCTCTCGTCCTGGGCCGAGCGCGCGGGGCTCGGAAGGCTCGCGTCGCACGAGATCCCGCAGGAGAGGAAGGGGAGCTTCCCCGATCCTTCCTGGAAGCAGCGCCGTCTCGAGGAGGCCGCGCGCACGGCGGAGGCCCGGCGCGAGAAGCTTCTCTCGTTCCCAGCTTCCGGGAGCGTCCTCGAGCGCGAGATTCTCCGCTCGAGGGTGCGCCGTGCCGACGACAGGCGCTCGCGCTGCGCGCAGGACCTCGCGTTCGGGCCCGGCGACCGGCGGAACGCCGCGATCGGCCAGGGAGACGTGCTCACGACGCCGCTCCAGATCGCCCGGCTCGCGGCGCTCGTCGCGAACGGCGGCCGCTCGCCGCGCGCGCGCTTCCTCGCGACCGACGAGGAGGCCGAGGAGATCGTCTCCCTCGACCCGGACGTCCTTGCCCTCGTGCGCGCCGGCCTCGCCGGCTGCGTCGAGAGAGGCACGGCGAGCTCGTCTCACGTGGGCCTCCACGGCCTCGACGTGGCCGGGAAGACGGGCACGGCCGAGCGCCGCGCGGGCGAGCCGAACTACGCGTGGTTCATGGGCTACTACCCCGCCTCTCGCCCCGAGGTCGCGTTCGCGGCGCTCGTGGACCGCACGCACGGCCACGGAGGCGACGTGTGCGGCCCGATCGCGCGCGCCCTCGTCACGGCCTACGCCAGATCCAGGGGCGAAGAGCCGAAGAGACGTTGATCGTCGGAGGAGAACCGTGCGCGGCGTCCCGTGGCTCCTGATCTCGACCGCGCTCGCGATCGTCCTCCTCTCGCTCCTCGTGATCCGGAGCGCGGCGTACGACGCGGGGACCGAGAGCTTCCGTCCCTACGTCGAGCGGCAGATCGCGTGGGGCACGGTCGCGTGGGTCGCCTTCGCGTTCCTCGCGTGGCTCCGCTACGACTGGCTCACGAAGCGCGCGGAGGCCTTCTACGCGATCGGCCTCCTCGCGCTCGCGGCGGTCTTCGTGATCGGGTCGACCGCGAACGGCGCGAGGCGCTGGTTCGAGGTCTCGACGATCCGCGTCCAGCCGAGCGAGTTCATGAAGTACGCGCTCGTCCTCCTCCTCGCGCGCGTGATCGCGCGGGAGGGAGAGCAGGTGAGGACCGCTCGCGGCCTCGTCGTCCCGGCTCTCGTGACGCTCGTGCCGTTCGCCCTCGTGCTCAAGCAGCCGGACCTCGGGACGGCGCTCACTTACCTGCCGGTCCTCGCCGTCCTCCTCTTCGCCGCGGGAGCGAGGCTCCGTCACGCAGGCGCCGTCGCGCTCGCGGGAGCGGCGGCGGCGCCGCTCGCGTGGTTCCTGGTCCTCCGCGACTACCAGAAGCAACGGATCCTCACGTTCCTCGCCCCCGAGCGAGCGTCGCTCGGAGGCGCCTACCAGGCGCTCCAGTCGCAGATCGCCGTGGGAGCGGGCGGTCTCACGGGGATGGGCTTCGAGCAAGGGACGCAGGGCTCGCTCGGCTTCCTCCCGTTCCGGCACACGGACTTCATCTTCGCCGTCGTCGGCGAGGAGTGGGGCTTCGTGGGAGGGCTCGTCCTCCTGGCGCTCTACGGCGTGCTCATCTACGCGCTCGTCGAGATCGCTCTCGGGACGCGCGACCTCGAGGGGCGGCTCCTGGTCGTGGGAGTCGCGACCGTCCTCGCGACACAGGTGCTCGTGAACATCGGCATGGCGACCGGGATCGCTCCCGTCACGGGGATCACGCTCCCTCTCGTGAGCTACGGCGGGAGCTCGCTCCTCGCGAACCTCGCGGGGCTCGGCCTCGCCGCGAGCGTCTCTCGGAGGAAGGTCGTGATCTGGACGGAGGACCCCTCGCCCACCGATCCGACGGTGCGCGTCGCGCGCGCCGCGGCGGACGCTCGCGCGAAGGCCGGAGCGGACCACGCGCTGGCCACTCGAGGATGAGCGCGAGCCAGCCCGAGTCCTCTTCTCTCCCGTAAGTCGTCCCGGAAGACGCGACGGCCGTGGCACCGCCCGTGCTTCGACGCGGCGCCCCGGGGAGACAATGCTCGACTTCCATCGATGCGTCGCCGCCGCGACGCTCGCGCTCGTCTTCGCCGCTCCCGCGCGAGCCCAGGACGAGAACAAGGAGCGGGCGCCCGACGACTCGAACGTGCCGCTGCCGCCGCCCGTGCCCGAGAAGCCCGAGAGACCCGAGGTCTCGGGCAAGAGCGCCGGAGGAGGCAACGAGCTCGGCCTCCACGTGCCGTGGCACCTCGAGCCCTCGCCCGAATGGACGCAGGACCGCGGCTGGCCCGCGACGCGCTTCTGGCGGCTCGACCACGGCGCCTTCGAGGTCGAGGTCTGGTACCAGGCGAAGGTCCACCGTCCGCGCGCGGGCGGCAAGGGCTCGAACGGGACCGAGCACTTCTGGCAAGGAGAGATCGAGGTCGGGATCCTCCCCGGGATCCAGCTCGACGTCTACGAGAACCTGATCAAGGAGCCCGGCGAGCCGGTCAACCAGGAGGGGAACCAGATCGAGCTCCGGATCGCTCCCTGGAATTACGGGGCGGTGCCGGCGAACCCGACGCTCTACCTCGAGTGGCACCCGGTCCACAAGGGCGACGACAGGTGGGAGGTGCGGCTCCTCGTGGGCGGCTCGCCCTTCGAGCGCTTCTTCCTCGCCGCGAACTCGATCACCGAGATGGAGACGGGCGGCGACCGCATGCTCGAGTGGGGCTTCACGGGAGCCGCGTCCTACGAGGTCGTGCCCGGCGCTCTCAGGATCGGCGCGGAGACTCGCATCACCTGGGAGTTCTCGCAGCAGCACGACGACAGCCCGACGGACGGCTTCGACGCCGAGATCGGGCCGAACGTATTCTTCCGGCCGCTCGCTCTCGTGAAGGAGGAGTGGGGGCACTGGCTCAAGATATCGTGCACGGCCCTCTTCGGGCTCAACGGCGACCGCTCGTCCGAATTCCTGAGAGCGATCCTCGTCGTGGGGTGCGAGTTCTAGGGGGCGGGGGCGACGAAAATCGCCCCACGCAGCCCAAACACGACTCCGAGATCAAGCGATGCCAAGCCGAGCGACTCAGGCCAATACGCTCCTAAGCGGCCGGAGAAACGGCAAGGAGATCTCGAAGGGCCGGCCGACGTGTAAGCCGGATCCTGTGCCCGCGCGCGGTTTCCCGCGCGCGAGCGGCGACCATCCGTCTGGGGGCGGCCTCGCGGCCGCCCTCGAGCGATCTACCCGAGGGTCTTGGGCGAGGTGGGCCGCCTCGCGCTCCGGGGGCGTGAGCCCCCTTCGCTTCCCCTCCTATTCGATCTTGCTCCCGGTGGGGTTTGCCGTGCCAGGCGCGTCGCCGCGCCCGCGGTGCGCTCTTACCGCACCGTTTCACCCTTACCTCGAGGGAGCTTTCGCTCCCCCGGGGCGGTCTGCTCTCTGTTGCACTTTCCCTGGGATTGCTCCCGGTGGGCGTTACCCACCACCGTGCCCTGCGGAGTCCGGACTTTCCTCCCGGCCG
>JACQDU010000697.1 GCA_016200955.1 bacterium | reverse complement strand
CGACCTCCTCCTCGGGACGCAGGGCTGGCGCCGCTTCGCGTTCCAGGACGCGGAGAAGTTCCTGGCCGCTCACCACGAGGCCGCCGAGCGCGTCCTCGCGATCCGGAAGACGATCGAGCTGCCGGCCTCCGCGCGCGAAGGCGAGAGGTTCAAGGCAGGAGGGCCCGACTTGGCCCCTCGTCCCACGGCCGCGCCGCGTGCCGTGGTCGCCAGGGCCGACAAGGCGGACCAGAAGAAGCAGCTCGCCCCGCGGGGGAAGGTCCCCGAGGCGCCCCCCGCGATCGGAGGGAGGGCCGCAGTACCCCGCATGCCTATGAAGGACAGGCGCGCCATGGACGAGCGGGCCGGCGAAGAAGCTCAGGACATCTCCTACATCGCGGTCGTTCGCGAGTACGCGCACAAGGCCGCGACTTCCCTCGAGGGCGGACGCACGGACTTCCAGGAGACGCTCTACTGGAACGCGGGGCTCTCGACGAACGAGCGGGGCGAGGCGACGTTCTCGTTCGACCTCGCGGACTCCGTGACGACGTTCCGCATCCGCGCCGACGCCGTCTCCAAGGACGGGGCGCTCGGAGCGGGAGACGCCATGGTCGAGTCGCGCCGGCCGTTCTACGTCGAGCCCAAGCTCCCGCTCGAGGTGAGCGCGGGCGACGTGATCGAGTCGCCGCTCGTGCTCGTGAACGGGACGCAGGCGTCGCTCACGCCGGAGCTCGAGCTCAAGCTCGGCGCTCTCCTGGCGTCGAGGGCCGACACGAGGTCGTTCACGCTCGGAGCCGACGCGAGGGGCCGCCTCATCCTCCCGCTGACGGTCGGAGCGGGGCGAGGCGACACGACCGTGAGGATCCGCGCACGCGCGGGCTCCGCGGAGGACGACGTGACGCGCACGCTCCACGTGGAGCCGAACGGCTTCCCGATCGAGCTCTCCTTCGGAGGCAAGCTCGAGGGGAACGTCGTTCACACGATCCGGATTCCCGAGAAGGTCGAGACGGGGTCTCTCGTGACTCAGGGGCTCGTCTACCCGAGCCCGCTCGCCTCGCTCTCGCAAGCGACGGCCGCCATGCTCGCCGAACCGGGAGGTTGATTCGAGCAGTGCACGTCGTCGACTTACCCGAACGTCATGGTCATGACGTATCTGGGTTCGCACCAGGGGACGGACGAGGCGATCAAGGCTCGCGCGCTCGGCCTGCTCGAGAGGGGCTACAAGATGCTGAAGTCCTTCGAGTGCAAGAAGGACGGCTACGAGTGGTTCGGCGCCGACCCCGGCCACGAGGCGCTCACGGCCATGGGAGTCATGGAGTTCACGGACATGGCGCACGTGTACGGCGCCGTGGACCAGGGCATGATCGACCGGACGCGCGGCTGGCTCCTCTCGAAGCGCGACGGAAAGGGCGGCTTCACGAGAGGCCAGCGAGCGCTCCACACCTGGTCCGACTCCTACGAGCTCACGAACGCCTACATCACGTGGGCGCTCTCGCAGGCACGGGTCACCGGGATCGAGAAGGAAGTCGCGGCCGTGCGCGAGCAGGCTCTCGCGACCGACGACGCTTACTTCCTCGCCCTCGCGGCGAACGTGCTCCTCGACACGAAGGACCCTGCCGCGGAGAAGGTCCTCGAGAAGCTCGGTAAGAAGCAGGCCGAGGACGGGGCGGTCAAGGGAGCGAAGACGTCGATCACGTGCTCGGGCGGCGAAGGGCTCGAGATCGAGACCACGTCTCTCGCGATCCTCGCCTGGCTGCGCGCGCCGGCTCACACCGCTTCGTGCGAGAAGGCCATGCACTGGCTCCTCGAGCGAGCGAAGGGCGGGCGCTTCGGCTCGACGCAGTCGACGGTGCTCGCGCTCAAGGCGATCGTGGCTTACGACGCCGCTCACGCGACGCCGAAGAAGCCGGGCGCCGTGCTCCTCGTGGTGGACGGCAAGGTCTACGACGAGAAGCGCTTCTCGGCCGACCAGCAGGGCTCGATCGTCCTCCCGCCGTTCGGAGACGCGCTCACGCCGGGCGAGCACAAGGTCGAGGTCAAGCTCGTGGGCGGGACTCCCATGCCTTACTCGCTCACGGTCCGTTACAACGCCCTCAAGCCGGCGAGCTCACCCAGCTGCAAGGTCTCTCTCTCGACGAAGCTCGTCGCGAGCGAGGTCAACGAGGGCGAGACGGTCGACCTCCGCGTGCAGGTCGCGAACGTGACCGCCGAGACGATCCCGATGACCATGGCGATCGTGGGCCTCCCGGGCGGGCTCGAGTCGCGCGCCGATCAGCTCAAGGAGCTCGTCAAGGAGGGCAAGATCGACTTCTTCGAGACGCGCGGCCGCGAGGTGATCCTCTACAAGAGGGGCATGGCCGCGAGCGAGAAGTGCGACCTCGTCCTCAACCTCGTCGCCGCGATCCCAGGCACCTATCGCGGGCCCGCCTCGCGCGCCTACCTCTACTACACGGACGAGGACGAGCAGTGGGTGGTGCCGCTCTGCGTGCACGTCAAGGCGAGCGAGCCCGCCGCCAAGTAAGACACTATCTCCCCTCGAACACGGAGGCACGAAGAGGCATGCAGGCCATCTTCGTGCCTTCGTGTCTTCCCTTGAGGAACCTAGCGGAGGAAGCTCGACGCCTTGACCCCGCGAGCGGCCGCGAGCGGGCGGATCGAGTCCCTGCCCGAGAAGCGCTCGACGCTCCCGTACGCGCGCTCGCGGCGCTTCG
>JACQDU010000696.1 GCA_016200955.1 bacterium | reverse complement strand
CTCGGCTTCGGGCGAGAGGTCTTCCCGCAAGAGGCTCTCGCGCGGCGCGACCTCGTGGCGATCGAGGAGGCGGCGCGGGCGCTCGTGGCGCAGGTCTCTCTCGCGGAGCGAAAAGCTCTCTCTAGATGACGACCCCGTCCTCGCCGGCGCACCCGGTCGCGAGCGGGCTCCGGGACGCCTTCGCGCTCACCGCTTCCAAGCTCGCACAGGCGGTCCTCGCACTCGTCGGCTTCAAGCTGCTCTGGAAGACCGCGACCGAGGCGGACTACGCCGAGTATCAGGCGTTTCTCTTCGCGTCGAACGCCCTCATCGCGGTCGTCGGATGGCCGATGTGGAGCGTCCTCCGGCTCGGCGCGGACGAGTGGACCGAGGGGCGAGCGCTCGGCAGGACGTTCGTGCTCCACAACCTGCTCCTCCTCGCGAGCTTCGTCCTGGCCGGCGCCCTCGTCTTCGCCCGGACGTCGTCCCTCGATCTCTACGTCAACGTCCCTGGAGCGACGCTGCTCGTCGTCGCCTACGGCTTCTCGACGGCGGCCGGGAACGTGTACACGGCGCACCTGAAACCCGCGGGGAGGGTCATCGACTTCTCGTACGTCGCCCTCCTCGGGCGCATCCTGTGGGTCGCGGCGCTCGCCCTCTTCGCCTTCCGGGAGTGGCCCGTGGACGCGAAGACCGCCATGGTCCTCTGCCTCGGGATGACGGGGCTGCCGCAGCTCGCGCTCGCCCTCGTTCTCGTGGCGCGGCTCGTCTGGCCCTTCTCGCTGCCGCGCCGCGGAGAGGCATCGCGCGCGCTCCAGTTCGGCGTCCCGGTGCTCGTCCGGCAGATCGGCGTCGTCGCGTTCGCTTACCTGAACTTCGCCGCGATCAAGCATCTCCTCGGGCTCGAGCAGTCGGCGAGGTTCCAGGTGGCAGGCCAGCTCGCGGAGCAGTCCGCTCTCCTCGCGGTCGCGCTCGAGGACCTCATGGGCCCGATCCTCGCGCGAGCGGCGTCGCGCGGCGAGGCGGGGACGCTCGCGACGTATTACCGCACGATCGCGCCCCAGGTCGTCCTCCTCGGGAGCGCGGCGTTCGGGACGGCGCTCGTCCTCGCGCGGCCGATCCTCGCCGCGCTCTCGGCGAAGTCCGTCGACGAATCGGCGGGAGTGCTCCAGATCCTGCTCATCGCGACGGCCGTGCGGCTCGTCCTCACGCTGGAGACTCCGGTCTTCGACGCGCACCTGATCTCGAAGCCGCCGCTCTTCTCGTTCCTCATGGGGTTCGCGACGAACGTCGCGCTCGACGTCCTCCTCGTGCCCACGCGCGGAATCGAAGGGGCCGCGTGGGCGACGCTCGCGGGCTGGATCGTGAACGCGGCGATCAGGAGCGGGTATCTGGGAGTGAGGTTCCGCGTGCGCGCGCTCGGGCTCTACGCGATGCTCCTCCCGGTCATCGTGGCGTTCGCTTACGTGAGATTCCTTGGAGGAGGCTCGGCGCTCGCCGACGCCCTCGTCGCTCTCGCTCTCGTGCCCTCGTCGATCTTCCTCGGGAAAGCCCTCGGGATCCTCTCGCCCGAGACCATGAAGGCGCTCGAGGGAGTCGACATGCCCGCGGGGCTCCGCCGCCTCCTCGCGCGAGTCTACGGAGCGAGCCCGGAGTGAGCGCGCCTCGCCCCGTCGTCTTCGCGATCACGCGCTCCGAGGTCGGAGGAGCGCAGAGGGAGCTCTCGCTCCTCCTCCGGGCCCTCGACCGGAAGGCGTTCCCGCCGTTCGTCCTCCTCGGAGAAGACGGCCCGCTCGCGCGGACGCTCGCTTCTTTGGACATCCGCGCCGAGGTCTCGCCCGCGTCCTTCAAGTCGATCAAGGGAGTCCGCCACTTCGCCCGCGTCGCGCGTCGCGAGAAAGCGAGGCTCCTCCACCTCTGCGCGCCTCGCACGCTCGCCGTCTGCGCGCGGGGACTCGGGCTGGCGGTCGTCGAGGTCGTGAACCTCCTCCGGAGCCCGGGAGCGGGAGGCTGGGTCGCGCGGCCGCTCCTCGACCGCACGCTCCTCAAGCTCGCTCACCTCGCGATCGTGCCGTCGCGGGCGATGGAAGATCAGCTCCTCTCGCGCGGCGTTCCGGCATCGAAGCTGCGCCTCGTGCCGGACGGCGTTCCCTTCGAGGAAGCCTCGCGTCCGCGCGAGGCCGTGCGCGAGAGCCTGGGCGTCCCTCCCGGCTTCCTCTTGCTTCTCTGCATAGGGCGCCTCGTGCGCGTGAAGGGCCAGGACGTCCTCCTGCGGGCCTTCGCGCAAGCGCGCCCTTCTCTCCCGAGCACGGTCCTCCTGCTCGCGGGAGAAGGAGAGGAGCGGCCGGCGCTCGAGTCGCTCGCGCGCGACCTCGGAGTCGCCGGCTCCGTGCGCTTCCTCGGCAACCGGAGCGACGTGAGAGACCTGCTCGAGGCCAGCGACCTCGTCGCGCAAGCGTCGCGGGCCGAGGTGCTCGCGAACGCCGTGCTCGAGACCATGGTCGCCTCGCGCGCGATCGTCGCGACCGACGCCGGCGGCACGAAGGAGGCCGTGATCGAGGGAGAGACCGGCCTCCTCGTGCCTCCCGAGGACGCTCCCGCCCTCGCGCGAGCGCTCGTCGCGCTCGCGAACGACCCGGCTCGCCGCGAGGCCATGGGCAAGGCCGCCCGCGCTCGCGTCGAGCGCGAGCGATCGCTCGACGCCATGGCCCGCTCGACCGAGGCCGTCTACCGCGAGGCCCTCGCGAAGGTCCGTTCGCATGCGTGAGCTAGTCGCCGAGCGTCCGCTCGTCAAACGCCAAGGCGCCAAGGCGCCAAGAACAGAGAACCGTGGCGCCTTGGCGCCTTGGCGTTTCATTTTCTTCATCTCGCACTCGAGACGCTCTCGGGGACCCTGCGAGGCCGCTTCATGACGGGCGAACGTCTCCGAGTCGTGCTCATGATCACGGAGCTCCGCCCCGCGGGAGCGGAGCGCGTCGTCTTCGAGCTCGCGACGCGCCTCGACCGGAGGCGCTTCGATCCGTGCGTGCTCGCTCTCTGGAGCTTCGCGGGAGAGGACGGCTCCTTCGCGCCGGCGCTCGCGCGAGCGGGCGTGCGCGTCCACATGCTGCGCGTGCGCTCGAAGCTCGACCTCTCGCGCGTGCCGCGGCTCGTCCGGCTCCTGCGCTCGCTCGAGCCTCACGTGCTCCATGCTCACCTGTTCCACGCGAACCTCGTGGCGCGGCTCGTGGCGCCGCTCGCCGGGAGACCGGCCGTCGTTTCCACGCACCACGTCGTCGAGCTGAGGAGGCTCGGGCCGCGCTTCTTCCTCGACCGGGCGACGGCTCCTCTCGACGACGTGACCGTCGCGGTCTCGCGCGCCGTCGGACGCTTCGCGTGCGAGACGTGCGGCGTCCGTCCCGACCGGCTGCGCGTCGTGGAAGACGGAGTGGACCTCTCGCCTTTCAGGAGAGTCGATGCGAGCGAGGCGGCGCGAGCGAGGGAGTCACTGGGAGTCGAGCCCGGCGCCCTCCTCGTGGGAGCGCTCGGACGGCTCGATCCGCAGAAAGGCCACTCTGATCTCGTGCGGGCGTGGCCTCGCGTCCGGGAAGCTCACCCGCGCGCCGTCCTCGCGATCGCGGGAGAAGGCCCGGAGCGCCGCTCGCTCGAGCGGCTCGCGAGCGACCTCGGGCTCGGGCGGAGCTTCGTGCTCGCGGGGCACCGATCGGACGTGCCGCGCTTCCTCGCGGCGCTCGATGTCTTCGCGATGCCGTCTCGCTGGGAAGGATTCGGGCTCGCGCTCGTCGAGGCGCTCGCGTCGGGGAAGGCGTGCGTCGCCTCGAGCGCCGACAGCTTGCCAGAGGTCCTGGGAGACGCGGGCGTCCTCGTGCCGCCGCAAAATTCCGAGGCGCTCGCGCGAGCGATCGTCTCGCTTCTCTCGAGCGAGGGCGAGCGAACGAGGCTCGGAGCGCTCGCGCGGGCACGCGCCGAGCTGTTCTCGGTCGAGCGGATGGTCTCCGCTTACGAAAGTCTCTACGAGGAGATCGTCCGAGCGCGCCCGAACCGCGCGAGGCAGAGCGCGAGCGCGAGCGCCGCGAGAGGAGCGAGCGTGGAGGCCGGAACGGGAGCAGGCTCCAGCTCGCACGAGCTGCCGCCGCCGCCACCGCCACCTCCTCCCATGGGAACGCTCGAAGGAGCGCTCTGAGCGGGAGCGGTGGGCGCGGGCGTCGGATTATTCGCGAAGGCGCTCGGCGTGATCGCGGGAGGCGGAGAGTTGCCGCCGCTCGGAGCGCTTGGCGAGCTTCCTCCCGTGACGGTGAACGCTTTCTTGATCGCGGCGAACTGGCCGTCCGCGTTCTGGAAGGTCACGTCGTAGGTCCCCGAGTCCACGGTCGGGCAAGCGAAGCTCGCGGTCGTCCCGGTCGCGGAGGGGCTCTCGACGATCCCGCTCCCGAGGATCGCGGTGCCGCCGGAGCCCAGGTTCTTCCCCGTGAGCGTGATCGGCGTCCCGGGCGTTCCCGACGTGGGTGAGATCGCCGAGAGAGACGGCGCCGCGTTCCTCACCTCGACGGCTCCCGTGAGGACGCGCGCGTCGCCCGAGAGGCGGACGACGTGGATCGAGTGGAGACCCGTGAGAGCGTTCGAGCCGACGCTCACGGTGAGGGAGACGGAGCCGGCGGAGACCGCGCTCGACGTGATCGTGAAGCCGCTCCCCGTGATCGAGGGGGTGTCCTGGGAGTCGAGGCCCGCCCCGCTCGCGGTGATCGTCGTCGTGTCGCCCGGGTGCACGGCGCTCGGAGACGAGCTCGAGAGCCTCATGGTCGTCTGCGCGCGCGCCGTGATCGTGCCCAGGCTCGTGTTCGAGCCCGTGTTCACGAAGACGGACGTGGGGTTCGAAGCTCCTCCGAAGAACGTCGTCCCGAAGCCGGTGTCGATCTTCTGGCCGCTGATCCCGAGGGAGAGATTGTGCCCGACGACGGGCCCGTCGAGGGGCTCGGCGTAGACCGTGTAGCTCCCCTGCGGGAGGCCCTGGATCGAGAACGTCCCGTCGGCGTGAGAGAGCGTGCTCGAGGCGGGCGCGCCGCTCGAGTCCTCGGCCACGAGGTGAGCGCCCGAGATCCCGCCCCCGCCCGAGGCGAGGATCGCGCCCGAGATCGAACCGAACATGGAGCCGTTCTGGTACACCGTCGAGGCCGCGGCCACGTCGTCCTTCTCGAGCGAGCGGAGGCGCGTGTCGCCGGCGACCGCGAACG
>JACQDU010000695.1 GCA_016200955.1 bacterium | reverse complement strand
GCCGAAAACTCGAGAAGCCGGTCCGCAATGTCGTCGCCCTTCATTCGCTGTTTCCTGTTCCTCATTCCGTGTTGTTATTCCGTGTTCCCCTCCGAGTCCTACCCTAACACTCCGACACTCCGTCGCGATCGGCTAGCAAGCTGGCCAACAGCTACTTGCGGCCTAACCCTCTGGCATTGACGCTAGCGGAGGGAGCACGAAGCGAGGCGAAGCCTCGCTTCACCGCTGGGGGGACCCGCGCCGAAGGTCGCAAATGGGGGGCGCGCGTAGCGCCCACAAGGTGCATCATCCTCCCGGGAAGTAGGCTCGTCTCCGATGAAGCTCGGCCCTTACGAGGTCCTCGGCGAGATCGGCCGCGGCGGCATGGGAGTCGTCCTCCATGCGCGCGGGCCCGACGGGCGCGAGGTCGCGGTCAAGGTCCTCAAGCGCGCGGAGAAGAAGCACGCCGTCCCTCGCTTCGACCGCGAGCGCCGGCTCCTCGACCTCCTGGGAGAGGAAGCGGGCTTCGTCCCTCTCCTCGATTCGGGAGAGGCGCCCGAGGGTCCCTACATCGTCATGCCGCTCCTGCGAGGAGGGACGCTTCGCGGGCGGCTCGGACGCGGGCAGCTCCCGGTCGAGGAGACGCTCGCCCTCGGCATCGCGCTCGCGCTCGCTCTCGGGCGAGCGCACGCGCGCGGGATCGTGCACCGCGACCTGAAGCCCGAGAACGTCATCTTCCGGGAAGACGGCCGACCGTTCGTGGCCGACCTCGGGCTCGCGAAGCACTTCGTGAGAGACGTCGCCGGCGCGAGCGCGAGCGTGTCCCTCACCCGAGCAGGCGACACGCGAGGGACGGCGGGCTACATGCCCTACGAGCAGGTCGCCGACTCCAAGAGCGCCGGGCCCCGCGCGGACGTCTTCGCGCTCGGAGCCATGCTCCACGAGTGCCTCACGGGAGCGCCCGCGTTCGAGGGCCAGAGCGTGGCGGAGCTCATCGTGAAGATCGACAAGGGCAAGGTCTCCTCGCTCCGCGACGAGAGGCCGGAGGTGCCCGCCTGGTTCGCCCGCGCGATCGAGCGCGCGCTCTCCCGCGATCCCGCGGCGCGCTTCGAGGACGGGAACGCGTTCGCGCGCGCCCTCGCGCGAGGCAGCGTGAGGACGCCTCGCGCCCTCGTCCTCGCACTCGTGGCCGCCTCGCTCGTCCTCGTCCTGGGAGTCGCCCTCCTCGGAATGGAAGGCGCCTTCTCCTCGAGCGAGCCCGCGAAGCCCGAGGACGAGAAGAAGGCCCAGGACGAGAAGCGCGCCCTCGAGGCCGCGGCGCTCGCGGACTCCGCGTACGCTCGCCTCTCGAAGGGCGAGTCCAGAGAAGCGCTCGCCCTTGCGGAACGGGCCCTCGCGCTCGACCCGAGGAACCTGAGCGCGCTCATCGCGCGCGGCATGGCGAAGGGCAACCTGGGAGACAAGGACGGCGAGCTCGCCGACGCCGACCGTGCCCTCGAGATCGACGGGCGCTACGCCCGCGCCTACGCCGCCCGCGCGGCGGCGCGCTTCGGCAAGGGAGAGCTCGGCCGCGCGATCTCCGAGGCGAGCCGGGGGATCGAGCTCGACCCGCGCTGCGTCCAGGCCTGGCACGTCCGCGGCGAGGCGCGCTACGCGAAGGGTGATGACGACGGCGGGATCGCCGACATGAGCAAGGCGATCGAGATCAGCCCGTCGGTCGCTCGCTCCTGGATCGTCCGCGCCATGTGTCGTTCGAGGAAGCGCGATCACGCGGGCGCGATCCAGGACGCCACGCGCGCCATCGAGCTCGCGCCGGGCGACGCGGCCGCGTGGACCGTGAGGGCCGGCGAGAAGGAAGCCTCCGGAGACAACGAAGGGGCCGCGTCCGACGCCGCGCGCGCCATCGAGCTCGACGCGAAGAACGCGGCCGCATGGGCCACTCGGGGCATGGCGCGGCTCCGGCTGCGCGACACGACGGGCGCGGTCGCGGACCTCGACCGGGCGATCGCCCTCGATCCGCGGAACCCCGACGCTTACTACCACCGCGGTGTCGCCCGCACGGACCAGGATCCCCGCGGCGCCGCGCAGGACCTCGAGCGTTTCCTGGCGCTCCGGCCGGACGACCCGCGCAGCGCGAACTTGCGAATGGCCATCGAGGAGCTCAAGCGACGCTGAGAGCCGCGCGAGCCGCTCGCGCGCGAACCCACGCGAGCGGCGTCAGCGGAGCGTCGGCGATCGGACGGCCGCTGACGCGAGTCGTGCCCGGGAGCGAGACTTCCTCGTGGCACGAGACGTGATGAACATGCGCCGTTCCGTTCCCGGTCCGAGCGGAATGCGAGCGGGGGAACGTGGGCCCACGATCCGGCGCAGGAGCGAGAGGGAGCGTCTCGTGTTTTCGTTGGTCCGGCGCGCGGCGATCGTGGAGAATCGCGAACGACCCCGAGGGCGAGGCGTCCGGCGCGGGCGCCCCCCGGGGAGCGAGGGCAGGATGCGTCTCCCGATCGCGACTTACGGTCGCCGCGACTGCTTCGGCACGGTCCTCCGGCTCGTGCTCGTGGGCGCGATCTGCGCGTGGGGCGCCCGCGCTCTCGAAGCGCCGCTCCTCTACTCGGGAACGGCGCTCGCGGGCCTGGTCGCCGCGTTCTGGACGAGCTTCTACCGCGACTTCGAGCGGAAGGTCCCCGGGGGAGAAGGCCTCGTCGTGGCGCCGGCCGATGGCCGGATCACGGACATCGCTCTCGTGGACGAGAAGGAGTTCCTGGGAGGAGCGGCGCTGCGCATCGGGATCTTCCTCTCTCCCCTGAACGTCCACGTGAACCGCTCGCCCGCCCAAGGGACCGTCGAGAGGGTCGTCCACAAGCCGGGGAAGATGCTCAAGGCCTACGACCCGAGGAGCGCGGACGAGAACGAGTCGACCCTCCTCGGCCTCTCGCTCGACGGCGGCGGGAAGCTCGCCGTCCGCCAGGTCACCGGAGCGCTCGCGCGGAGGATCGTCTGCGCCGCGAGCCCCGGCGACCGCCTCGCGCGAGGCGAGCGCTACGGCATGATCAAGCTCGGGAGCCGGACGGAGCTCCTCGTGCCCGAAGGCGCCGGTTTCTCCTGCGCCGTGAAGGTCGGCGACATGGTCAGAGGAGGCAGCACGGTGCTCGGGACGCTCCCCGTGCCCGCTCCCGCGGCCGCTCCGGCGGCTTCGCAGGAGATCGGCTCGTGAACCCTCCCTGGAAGTCGAGCGCGAAGAAGAAGGTCCGGGAGTCGAAGTCGAGCCGCTGGCGCAAGAGGCGCGAGCGCGCGAAGAAGGGCCTCGCGATCCTCCCGAGCCTCCTCACGCTCGGGAACGCCGTCTGCGGGATCGCCGCGATCGTCAAGGTCGCGAAGATCCAGTGGATCCCGCCCGACATCGTCCACCCCGAGCGCTTCGACCCGTGGACGAACCTCTACGAGGCCGCGCTCCTCATCTTGCTCGGCATGGTCTTCGACATGCTCGACGGCCGCGTCGCGCGGATCACGCGCACGACGAGCGATTTCGGCGCGGAGCTCGACTCGCTCTGCGACGCCGTCACGTTCGGCGTCGCGCCCGCGCTCGTGACGATCATGGCGAACGGCGAGGCTCACTTCCCCGGGTCGCCGTTCTGGACGAAGGTCGCGTGGCTGTTCGGGATCGCTTACGCGTGCGGCGCGATCTCGCGGCTCGCTCGCTTCAACGTCGAGACCGACGACCACGACGAGAAGTCGCACCTCGAGTTCAAGGGCCTCCCGTCGCCCGCGGCCGCGGGAGTGGTCGCGACGCTCATCATGCTCCAGGGCTACCTCCTCGGCCCGCGCGCGAAGAACCTGACGCTCGTCGATCCCGGGTTCCTGCAGCACGTCGGGAGCGCGATCACGTACGTCCTCCCGTTCGCGGCGCTCGCGTGCGGATACCTCATGGTCTCGACCTTCCGCTACGCGCACGTCGCGAACCGCTGGCTCAAGGGGAGAAAGCCGTTCGACTACCTCGGGATCATCATCTTGCTGGGAGTCCTGCTCGGCCTCCTCCCCGAGGTCGTGCTCGCGCTCTCGTTCGGGCTTTACGCGCTCTCGGGGCCGCTCCTCGCCTGGAGGAGGCGCGGGACCGCGCCCCAGCTCACGGTGCTCCCGCTCGTCTCCGACATGCCCGCCGTGGCTCCCACGAACGGCGCCGCTCACGACGGCCCGCGCGCGGCTCCCGGCGCTCCGGGCGAGACGCCCGCGGGTCCCGCGAGCGCTCCTCCTTCTCCCGCGGAGACGCGCTGAGTGGCGCGCGCTCTCGTCGCGCTCGGGTCGAACCAGGGCGAGCGGGCGGCCGCGATCGAGGCGGCGCTCGAGGCGATCTGCCGGCTCACGCGCACGTGCGTGTCGGCTCGCTCGAGCGTCCACGAGACTCGCCCGGTCGGAGGGCCGCCCCAGGGACCTTTCCTGAACGCGGCGGCCGAAGTCGCGACGCAGCTCTCCCCGCGCGAGCTCCTCTCGGGCCTCCTCGCGATCGAGCGCTCGCTCGGGCGCGTCCGGCGCGAGCCGG
>JACQDU010000694.1 GCA_016200955.1 bacterium | reverse complement strand
GCTGGGCGAGGTCCTTGGCGAAGTCGAACGCTTCCTTCGCTCTCGAGGCGGCGGTCTCGGGAAACGACTTCGTCGGGTCGAGGCGCACGATCGGCCAGCGGTGCGAGCGAGCCGTCGCGGCGAGCCTCACGTCGGGGTTCACGGCCACGGGCCTCCCGACGCACGAGAGCAGCGGGAGATCGGCCGCGTCGTCCGCGTAAGCGACGCTCTGCTCGAGGTCGATGTCGTTCGCCTCCGCGAAGCGCCGCACGAAGACGGCCTTCTCCGGGCCCGCCATGACGGGCGGGAGGAGGACTCCGGTCGCGAGGCCGTTCGCGGCGAACTCGAGCTTCGTCGCGACGACGGTCGGGATCCCGAGGTAGCGCGCGACGGGCCGGGCCACGGCGTCGATCGCTCCCGTGAGGAGCACGAGCTCCTTTCCGAGAGCGCGGTCGCCGTCCACGAGGTTCTTGGCGCCGGGGAAGATCCTCTCCTTGAGCACCGTTTCGAAGAGCTCTTCTCCCAGGACGACGAGACGGTCCTCGGAGAGGCCGGCGTAGCTCTTGTAGAAGATCTCGTTGAACGTCCGGCGGTCGATGCGGTCCATGGCCCAGAAGTAAGGGCCCTTGATCGCGAGGCCGGCGAGGCGCCGCGCGCGGCTCTGGAGGTCGGGGTCCGTCTTCGCGTAATACAGGTAGTGATCGACGACGTTCCCGCAGACCAGCGTCCCGTCCATGTCGTAGAAGGCCGCGCTCTTCCGGGCCAAGCCGTGCGCCTCGCTTTCTTCCAGGAAGAACAGCGGTTCTACCAGCGGCGCGTCGCGCCGTCCATGGAATCGCGCCCGACCGCGGCCTCTATTCGGGTTGACGCGAGGAGCGACGAGGGTAAGGTGACGTCCGGTTCCGGGGTGTAGCTCAGTGGTAGAGTCTCAGGTTTGGGACCTGAAGGTCGCGGGTTCGAACCCCGCCGCCCCGATCAGAGTGGCGTACCTGAAAGAGTAGCGTCCGCGGAAGCGTGGACGTCCGCGGTTTCTGTCCCGGTGACCCCGATGCGCTGGCCTGCTACGCTTGAGGCATGTGCAGGAACATAAGGACGCTGTTCAACTTCGTCCCTCCCGCGACGGACGAGGAGATCCGGGCCGCCGCGCTCCAGTTCGTGGGAAGATCGCGGGCACGAGGCAGCCTTCCTTGGCCAACACGAGGGCCTTCGATGACGCGGTGGAGGCGATCTTCGTCGTCTCGCGCCGGCTCCTGGACGGGCTCGTGACGACCGCGCCTCCCCGGGACCGCGAGACCGAGGCGAGGAAGGCGCGAGAGCGCTCGAAGCTGCGCTTCGCGGCGGCTCCCCGGCGCGGCCGCGACCGGCGATAGGCCCCTACCGGGAGCCCGAGAGCCCGCATGGAGCCCATCGCGTCGTTCGTCTCCGTCTCGAAGCGATACGCCGAGCGGATCGTCTTCGATGCCGTCTCGTTCTCGGTGAGCGCGGGCGAGCGGGTCGGCATCCTCGGCCCGAACGGCGCGGGAAAGACGACCCTGCTCCGCCTCCTCGTGGGAGAGGAAGCGCCCGACCTGGGCTCGATCGCGCGGAAGCGCGACCTCGCGCTCGGTTACGTGCCGCAGACGCCGGCCTTCGATCCCTCGCTCTCGGTGGCCGCGACCGTCGCGGGAGGCCAAGCTGCCTCGCGCGCTCTCATCGCCCGGGCGGAGGCCGCGCGAGCGGCCCTCGCCGAGGCTCACGACGACGCCGCGACGGGAGCGAAGCGAGCGCGCGAGCTCCAGGCCGTCTCGGAGGAGCTCGACCGGACGTCGGGCTGGGATCCCGACCGCGAGGTGCGCCGCGCGCTCCAGGACCTCGGCCTCGACGGCGGGAGCGAGCGCGCTCTCGGGACGCTCTCGGGGGGCGAGCAGCGCCGGGTCGCGCTCGCTCGAGCGCTCGTCTCTCGCTCCGAGCTCCTCGTCCTCGACGAGCCCACGAACCACCTCGACCTCGAGACGATCCAGAGCCTCGAGGAGCGCCTCCTCGAGCATCGCGGGACCGTCGTCTTCGTCACGCACGATCGCGTCTTCCTCGACCGGATCGCGACGCGCCTCATCGAGATCGACCGCGGCGCTCTCTTCTCCTTCGAGGGCGTCTACGCCGACTACATCGAGCGCAAGGCCGAGCGCGCCGAGCGCGAGGCGCGCGAGGAGGCCTCTCGCAAGAACACGCTCCGCCGCGAGCTCGCGTGGCTCAGGCGAGGGACGCGCGCGCAGCGCACGAAGAACAAGGACCACGTCGCTCGCGTCGAGGCGCTCGCCGTCGAGCGGCCCACGGAGCAGGACGGGAGAGTCGAGCTCGCGATCCCGACCGGCCCTCGCCTCGGCTCGACCGTGCTCGAGCTACGGAACGTCTCGAAGTCGGTCGGCGGGAAGGCGCTCATCCGGAACCTCTCGGTCAGGATCGAGCCGGGAGATCGGATCGGCGTCGTCGGGAGGAACGGCGCGGGCAAGACGACGCTCGTGCACGTCCTCACGGGCGAGGCGAAGCCGGACTCGGGCGACGTGATCGTGGGCGCGAACACGCGCTTCCTGCACGCGCGGCAGGAGAGGGACGAGCTCGACCCCGAGCTCACGGTGCGCCAGGCCGTCTCCGGCGACTCCGACTGGGTCGTCGTGGGAGACGAGCGGATCACCGTGCGAGCGTACCTTCTCCGCTTCCTCTTCTCGCCCGACGCTCTCGAGACCAAGCTCGGCCGCATCTCGGGCGGCGAGAGGAGCCGCGTCCAGCTCGCGCGCATGCTCCGGGGCGGCGGAAACTTCGTGATCCTCGACGAGCCGACGAACGACCTCGACCTCCCGACGCTCCGCTCGCTCGAGGAAGCGCTCGTCTTCTTCCCGGGAGTCGTCCTCGTCGTGAGCCACGACCGCGCCTTCCTTGGGCAGGTCGCGACCCGGATCCTCGGCTTCGAGGAGAACGGCCGCGTCGAGGTCTCGGACGGCGGCCTCGACCTCTACCTCGAGCGTCGGGAGAGGCGCCTCGCCCTGGCAAGAGCTCGCGCCGTCCCCGAGAAGCGCGTGGCGCAAGAGAGGCCTGCCGCCACCGGTCCGCGCAAGCTCACCTGGACTGAGCAGCGCGCGCTCGAGGAGCTCGAGCTCGCGATCCCCGCCGCCGAGGAGCAGGCGCGCGCCCTCACGAAGAAGCTCGAGGACCCCGCGCTCTACGAGGGCGACGCCCGCGACGCGCGCCGGCTCGGAGAGGAGCTACGCGCCAAGCAGGACGAGGTCGCGCGTCTCTACGCGCGCTGGGAGGAGCTCGAGGCGAGACGCTGAGCCGCTCGATCCTCCGCGAGTCTCCTCGACCGCAGCCCTGATAGGATTGGCGCGCCGGCCGGAGCCGCTCGACGGCTGCGGCCCTCCATGGGAGGCTTGGGAGGAACCTTGAGCCCGAGCGACGACGCGGATTTCTTCACCAAGCTCGTCTCGGTGAACCTCGAGCGCAACGACATCGACGCAGCGATCGCGTCGCTCGAGACGGCCGCCGGCCGGACCGCGACGGCCGAGCAACGCTCGCGCGTCGCCGCGGCGGGCGCGCGGCTCATCGAGCGCTTCGAGAGAGGAGACGACGCCTCTCGCGTCGCGCGCGTTCGAGAGGTGCTGAGAGGCGTCTCAGAGCGCGCTGCCGGCCGGGCGGCGGATGCCCCGAGGTCCGTCGTGCCGAGGCATCCGAGAGAGGCGCCCGGCTCGAGGGCCGCTCCCGCGGGCGTCGGGCCGAACGACAGCGACTCGCTCGAGATCGTGAGGCGGCTCCTCGTCTCGCCCGAGCTCGTCGACCGGCTCCGAGAGCTGGTCCATCCCCGGGAGACGGGAGCCGCCGCGAGAGGGCCGCTCTCCTTGCCCGTCGCAGACGTCGTCGCGAAGCTCCTCTCCCTCGACCTCGACGTGAGCCGCACGGCGGAGGTCGCGCTCGACCTCGTCGTCGCGGCGACCGGCGCCGACCGCGGCTTCCTCATCCTCGCGGGCGGGTCCCTGTCTTTCGGCATGGAAGGAAGCCCCGTGCGTCCTCCCGAGGCGAGCGAGGGGATCCTGCGCGAGGTCCTCGAGACGAGCGCGACGGTCCTCGTCGAGGACGCCTTGACCGACCCGCGCTTCGGCGAGCGCGGGAGCGTGCGGGACCTCGGCGTCCGCTCGGTGCTGGCGGTTCCCGTCCGCGATCCGGCGAGCGCGAGCGTGACG
>JACQDU010000693.1 GCA_016200955.1 bacterium | reverse complement strand
TGGCGCGCGGCCCGGCCGCTCCGCCGGGAGCCCTTCCTGTGGCTGGGTTTCGCCCTCGCCGTCGTCCCGCCCGCGATCGAGCTCGTGCTCCACGTGAAGAATTTCAGGTAGACAGCTTACTTTTTCCGCGCAACTCTCCCGCGCCTTCCTGTAGTCCTGGATGGAAGGGAGCTACTCATGAACGCCACCGTGTGGGCATACGGCTTCTATCTCGCGGTGAGCATCGCGCTCACGATCTGGGTCGCGCGGACGCTCCACAAGAACGGCCGGATCTTCCTCGTGGACTCGTTCCTCGGGAACGAGCCGCTCGCGGACTCCGTGAACCACCTCCTCGTCGTCGGCTTCTACCTCGTGAACGCGGGCTTCGTCACGCTCGCGCTCAAGTACGGGGAGAAGGCCGCCGACCTCCAGCAAGGGATCGAGGTCTTCTCGACGAAGATCGGCCTCGTCCTCCTCGTGCTGGGCTGCATGCACTTCATGAACCTCTACGTCTTCTCGAGGATGCGCAAGCGGGCCCTCCTCGCGCACGAGCCGCCTCCGGTCCGGCCGCAGGCCTTCCTCGCTCCGGTGCAGGCGCGCGTCGTGCCGATCGCGCCCGGATTGGCTTAACGGGAGGCTCAGGTGAGAAAGCTCACGGTCGTCTACGACGCGACGTGCGGGTTCTGCGTCCGGTGCGCGAGCTGGCTCACGAGGCAACCTGCCTTCCTCGAGGTCGAGTGCATCTGGGTCGGCGCGCCCGAGGTCGAGGAGCGCTTCCCCGGCCTGATCGGACCCGGGAAGGCCGAGCTCGTGGCGGTGAGCGACGAGGGCGGCGTCTACCGCGGAGCCCACGCGTGGATCATGTGCCTCTACGCCCTCCGCGATTACCGCGAGTGGGCCCTCCGGCTCGCCCGGCCGGGCTTCTTCGGGTTCGCGCGGCGCGCGTTCGAGATCGTCTCCGAGAACAGGAGCCTGATCGCGCGCCTCCTCGGGCTCGACGTGGCGAGGGAGCTCGAGAAGGCCCTCACCGAAGATGAGCGCTCCCTCGTGCTCTCGGCGTCGAGAGAGGGCGCCTCTCGCTGCGGGTACTGCCACGACGAGGCGCACGAGGACGCGACGGTGTGCCCGAGCTGCCGGGCCGTCCTGCACGAGGAGTGCGGGAAGGAGCTCGGCCGCTGCCCGACGATCGGTTGCGCGAAAGCGTGAGCTCTCTTCGGTAGACTCACCGCCGCGGAGGTTTCATGGGTCTCGAGGACCCCGCGCCCCGGGCGGCGAGCGAGACTCTCTCCTGGCTCCGTCTCGACGACAGGCAACGGAAGCAGGCGCTCGCGGCCTTGAGCGTCGTCCTGGGCCTCGCGCTCCTCGAGCTCATCTCGGTCCACGCGATCTGCTGGTGGGGCGAGCACGGGTGGCTCCCGTGGCCGGTCCTCGGAGACGCGATCTTCGACTACGATGAGCTCTGGCACCTCGCATCCGGGCGGGCGATCGTCGAGCAGGGGAGCGTGCCCGCGCGCGACCCCTTCACGTTCACGGCGGGCGAGACGCCGTGGGTCAACACGAACTGGCTCGCCCAGGTCGTGCTCTACCAGGTCTACAAGGCGGGCGGCCTCTCTCTCAACTGGCTCCTCGGGCGAGCGCTGCTCGTGGGAGCGGTCGCCCTCGCCCACGAGCGCTCCCGCCGTCGCGCGAGCGCGCCCTGGGCGAGCGTGCCGGTCGCGTTCTTCGTGCTCTGCGCTCTCAGGACGGCATCGACCATGCGGCCGCAAGGGTGGACGTTCGTCCTCCTCGCGCTCGCGCTCTTGCTCCTGGACTCGCTGAAAGAAAGACCGAGCCGCGCGGCGGCGGCGGGGCTCCTCGCGACGCTCGTGCTCTCGGAGCAGCTCCACGGAGGGTTCGTCTTCCTGTACGCGGCGGTCGGGATCTTCCTCGTGGCGGAGGTCTGGGACCTCTGGCGCGGTCTCGAGGGCGCGAGCAAACGGCTCGTGCTCCTGCTCGCGATCGTGATCGCCCTCGGCCTCCTCTCGTTCGCGCTCCACCCGCACGGCTTCCGCGCGCTCCTCCATCCGCTCTCGTACGTTCGCGACGAGCGCGTGCGGGAGATCTTCATCGTGAACGAGCTCGCCCCGACCGACGCGACGAGCGAGGTCGGCTTCATGGTCGAGGGAGCGGTCCTCGCGCTCCTCGCGCTCGCGTGCATCGCGAGGAGGCCGTGGCGGACGGCGGACCTCCTCCTCGTGCTCGTCTTCGCCCACCTCGCGTTCCAGAGCCTGCGCGGGCTCCATTACCTCGCGATCGTCCTCGCCGCGCCGCTCGCTTTCTCGCTCGAGGGAGCTCTCGAGGTCGCGCGGGAGAGAGGCCCCGCCCTCGCGAGAGCGGCCCTCGCTCTCCTGGGAAGGCTCGAGCTCGCCGCGAGGATCTTCGGGAGGTGGTTGCCTCTCGCGCTCCTCCTCGCCGTCGGGACGGCGACGGCGCAATCGATCCCGAAGCTCCAGAGAGGAGTCCCGGGAGACCTCTCGTCTCCTCTCCTGCGGCTCCAGGCCGACGTCGCGGAGATGGCGACTTACATCGACGCGACCGATCCTCCCGGGAACCTCTACAACGTGATGGAAGCCGGCGGGATCCTCGACTGGCGCCTCTACCCGAAGCGCCGGATCTTCATGGACGGGAGAGGCGACCTCC
Organism: bacterium; assembly: GCA_016200955.1. Lineage (GTDB taxonomy): Bacteria > Planctomycetota > J058 > J058 > JACQDU01 > JACQDU01. The sequence goes on along the minus strand of JACQDU010000693.1, from coordinate 1,582 downwards.
ACGCTCTCTCGCTCGACCAGGAAGGGCACTCGACCTGGCGCGACTCCCGCATGATCGTCGACACGAAGGAGGGCTGGATCCAGGCCCTCGAGCGCCGCCGGTGCGACCTCGCGCTCGTCCCGCGGCAGACCCTCCTCGAGAGAGCGCTCCGGGCCGAAGGCTGGCGCGCCGCGCGCGAGAACACGACGCAGGCCCTGCTCGTGCGCCCGGATTCGCCGGCGGAGAAGGCCCTCTTGCCTCAGAGGTGATTCGTCCCGAAGAAGTAGAGGAGAACGGCGAGCGGCGCCATGACGAAGTACTCGCGCGGCGCGAACAGGAGCCACGCGCGCCGGTGCCACCAGACCGAGTCTCTCCTGAACTTCGAGAGCCCGTAGTGCGGGTTCAGCACGAACCAGAGGAAGTCCTCGACGATCCAGAAGAGGATCACGAACGAGAGGACGCGCGCTTCCACGCGGAGCGACCACGGCGTCCCGAACGCGACCGGCAGGTGAGCGAACGCGAGGACGAAGAGCTGGAGCCAGAGGTGGTAGCCCGTGAGGGGTCGCCCGCCATAGAGCAGGTCCGTGAGGCGGCTCTGGTAGCGCCACGTCGGAAGCTCGGCCGCCCAGCCGTTCTTTCCCTCTATGTGGATCTCGACCTTCGCGAAGAGGAAGGCGAGGACGAGGACGGCGGCGGCGAAGGTCGCGTGTTCCATGTGCTCCAGGGGGCGGGGGCGACGAAAGTCGCCCCACGCAGCTTTACGCGTCGCGTCGCGCGAAGGCGAGAAGAACTTGGATCGACGATCAGCCGTCGCGGCCGATGGCATCGACCGGGCACTCGGCCGCCGCCTGCTCGCAGAGAGCGACCTCCGCCGGATTCCTCGGCTGGACCGCGACGTAGCTGAAGCTCTCCTTGGAGCGCAGAAAGCTCGCGGGAGCCGTCGTCCGGCAGAGGTCGCAGTCGATGCACTGGCGGTCCACGTACCAGCTTCCCGGCGCGTTCGCCGGCCATCGGTCGTTCCGGTCGGCCATCCCGAGGATGATAACAGCGCTGGTGGGACGATCCAGCGAGCTCGCGGTCCCCTAAGTCCTTGGGGCAAGGGCAAGGGCAAGGGCAAGGGCAAGGGGGACGCAAGTTGACACGGAACCCAGGGTTGATAGACTCGTATGGATCTTGGGGCCAGCGTTCGCGCGCGCGGCCCTACCTCCCTTTGTCGGATGCGGGGGAACGCATGCTGAAGCTCCGTCTCGGGCTCGTGCTGGGCACGGTCGCCCTCCTCGCCGGCTGTCCCGAGCCCGTCGAGGACTTCCGTCGCGGCCACAACGAGACCAAGGCTCGCTCCGTCGAGGCCGAGTACGCCGAGGGCGAGTACGCCTGCCCGAACCTCCGCCTTTGGCGCGAGGAGCTGGACCTCCCGGCGTATCTCTCGGACACCACGCACGACAAGGACGACGAGAGGACGCTGGGCCCGGGCGACATCCTCACCTCGCGCCGCGAGCGCTTGAAGAAGGAGTACGTCCGCGACCACCAGGGCGTCTACGTGGTCTGCCGCACGAAGCTCGAGGTCACCGAGAAGGCGACCGCCGAGACCTCCGGCCGCGGG
>JACQDU010000724.1 GCA_016200955.1 bacterium | reverse complement strand
GGTCGTGGCTGGCGCGGCTCGTTTGCTACCATCGATCTGTCATTAGCCGCCAGCTTGCATCCAGGTCTTTGGCCAGGCCTAGACGCCCCGTCTCGCCTCCTTCGGCGCGCCGTTGAGCGATCGCACACGTCATTGCGTCAGCGAAGCCGAGAGGCCGTCAGTCCGTCATAGCCGCCGGCTTTCATACAGGCCTTTGGCCAAGCCGAGACGCCCCGTCTCGCCTCCTTCGGCGCGCCGTTGAGCGATCGCGCTTGTAGGTGCGTCGGCGAAGCCGAGAGGCAGTTCCTCGCTTGTTCACCACGCGCCGAGGCCGTGAGCGTGACGATCTCCCGCTCGTGCGCATGCAGCCTGATCCCCCACTCCCGCGAGTAGACTGAGGCCATGGTCGAAGGCACCGGAGCGGCCATCGTCGACGAGCCCGGGAAGCTCGGGTTCGGGTGCAAAGCGCTCGTCTTCGCCTTGATCGTGCTCACGGCGGGTCTCGCCGTCGGCACCGTGGTCGCGATCCGGGCAAAGCGAGTCGAGGAAAGGCGGAAAGCAGACATGGCGAGGACACGGTCGACATCGTCGTCGGCGCCGACGTCGAAGGCGGCCTCGCTGCCGTGACGTCCGGGAGCAAGTAGACCTACCCTCGCCCCTCTCGGTGCCGCTTTCTCCTCCGCCTCCTCGCACCCCCCGCCGTCACCACCTCCGGCGCCACCTTCACCTCCGTCGGCAACACAGGAGGCGGATTGGGATCGATCGCTCTCAGAAGCAAGTGCAAGACATCCTCGTCATCGACCCCGGGATCGTCGAGCACGAGATAGAGCGTCCTCTCATCGATCGGCCGCAGCGCCTTCCTCTTCCGCCAGAGAGCCCTCTCGACTCTCTTCAGGGGAGTCTCCTCCCCCGGCTTCCCGCGAGCCTCCCGGATGCTCAGGACGACGACGCGATCCTGCCTGTGAATCCGCTCGACGCCGATCGTCGCGGCCCTGACGCGAAGCCTTCTCAGATCGAACAGAGCCGAGAGCACATCCGGCAAGGGCCCGTACCGATCGCGAAGCTCGTCCCTGAGAGCGATGAGCTCCTCCTCGGCGACGGCGGTCCCGAGCTTGCGGTAGCACTCGATCTTGAGCGCGACATCGTCGATGTAGTTGTCCGGCACGTAAGCGGCGACATCCAGCAAGAGCTCGAGCTCCCCCGCCTCGAGGTCGAGGTCGCGCTCGAGGTCGAGCTCGCTCTTGACCTCGGCTTGCCCGCGCATCTCCTCGACGGCGCGGCGCAGGAGCCGGCAATAGAGGTCGTAGCCGATCGTCGCCATGTGCCCCGACTGGTCGGCGCCGAGGACGTTGCCGGCGCCGCGGATCTCGAGGTCGCGCATGGCGATCCGGAACCCGGCGCCGAGCTCGTCGAACTCCTCGATCGCACGGAGCCGCTTGGCCGCTGTCTCGGACAGCTCGGTCTTCTCCGGCAACAGGAAGTAAGCGAACGCGCGCTCGCGCGTGCGGCCGACGCGCCCGCGGAGCTGGTGCAAGTCCGCGAGACCGAAGCGATCCGCGCGGTTCACGATGAGAGTGTTCGCTCTCGGGATGTCGAGCCCGCTCTCGACGATCGTGGTCGAGACGAGGACGTCGGCCTCTCCCTGCATGAAGGCGACCATGCGGTCCTCGAGCTCGTCTTCCGGGAGCTGACCGTGAGCGACGGCGACCTTGGCGTAAGGGACGAGCTCGTTCACGAGGTCGGCGACGCGCTCGATCGTCTGCACGCGATCGTGCACGAAGAAGACCTGCCCCTCGCGCGCGAGCTCGCGCTCGATCGCTCGCCGGACGAGGGCGCGGTCGAAGCGGACGACCTTGGTCTCGACCGCGACGCGCCCCTCGGGAGGAGTCGTGAGGGCCGAGATCTCCTTCGCGCCCGAGAGAGCCATGTGGAGCGTCCTTGGTATGGGAGTGGCCGACAGCGTGAGGACGTCCACGGTCTGCCGGAGGGCCTTGAGCCTCTCTTTGTGTTCGACGCCGAAGCGCTGCTCATCGTCGATCACGATGAGGCCGAGGTCCTTGAACGTGACGTCCTTCGAGAGGAGCCGGTGCGTGCCGATCAGGATGTCGAGCTCGCCCTTGGCCGCGCGCTCGATCGCTCGGCGCTGTTCTTTCTGCGTGCGGAAGCGCGAGACGACGTCCACGGTGATCGGGTAATCGCGCATGCGCTCCTGGAAGGTCTTCGCGTGCTGCATGGCGAGGATCGTCGTGGGCACCAGGACGGCGACCTGCTTCCCCGCGCTCGCGGCCTTGAAGGCGGCGCGCATGGCGACCTCGGTCTTCCCGTAGCCCACGTCGCCGCACAGGAGACGATCCATGGGACGAGGAGCGGTCATGTCGTCCTTGACCTGCTCCGAGGCACGGACCTGGTCGTCGGTCTCGTTCCAGGGGAAGCTCGCCTCGAAGGCGCGCTGCCAGTCGTCGTCCTCGGGGAAGGCGGTGCCCGCCTTCACGCGCCTTGCCGCCTGCACGGAGAGGAGATCTCCCGCGAGGTCGCGAGCGGCGCGCTCGGCGGAGCGCGTGCGCTTCTGCCAGCCCTGACTGCCGAGCTTGGAGAGCCTGGGAGGAGCGCCGCCGGGGCCGATGTAGCGGCGGACGAGCCCGATCCTCTCGGCGGGGACGTAGAGGATCGCTCCCTCGTCGTACTCGAGCGCGAGGTGATCGCGCGGGCGACCTTCCTTCTCGAGGCGGACGAGGCCGCGGAAGATCCCGACGCCGTGAGTGACGTGGACGACGGCCTCGCCCTCCTCGAGGTCGGCGAAGCTCTCGATCGCCCGGTGTCCCTTGAGGCGGTGGCGTCGCTTCGCGGTGACGTCGATGCGACGGTAGCGGCCGAGAAGCTCGGACGAGGTCGCGACGAGGACGCGCTCCTCGGGAACGGCGAAGCCGCCCTCGAGCGAGCCGACCGTGAGAGTGACGCCCGGGCTCGCCTCGCCCGCGCGGAGGCGCGCTCCGAGGTCGGGAGAGATGCCGGCGGCTTCGAGGATCTCTCTGAGACGCTCGCGCTCGGCGCCGCGGAGGCAGACGACCGTCACGCGCTCGCCGCGGCGGACGAGACGGGAGAGACCGTCGGTGATCTCCTGCTGCGCGCCTCGCGTCGCGTCGTGGGAGGTCGCTCCGAGGTCGACGGAGGAGCTGCTCCCGGGGAGAAGGTCGCGCCAGGGAGATGGGATCTCGGCGTCGGCGCCGGTGGAGAGAACGAGCCTCGGCCTCCTCGTGAGCTTGTTCACGAGAGCTCGCGCGGGCTCGAGGTCGCCTCGCTCGCGCGCCGCGCTCCTCTCGTCGAGAGAGACGGCCTTCTCGACCGAGCGCAGGAGGTCCACGAGGAGGACGACCGAGCCCTCGGGCAGGTGATCGAGGAGAGTCGCCTTGTCCTCTCTCCTCGCGCGCACGTACTCGGGCGCGGCGATGAGCGGAACGCTCACGCGGTCGAGCTCCTCGATCGAGCGCTGCGTCGCGGGCTCGAAGGACCGGAGCGACTCGACCTCGTCGCCGAAGAGCTCGATGCGCACGGGCGATGCGGCGCCGACGGGGAAGACGTCCACGAGCCCGCCTCTCACGGCGAACTCGCCCGGGCTCTCGACGAGAGGGAGCCGCCTGAGCCCGGTCGCGACGAGCTGCGAGACGAGGGCGCCGAGGTCGAGCTTCTTCCCCTTCCGGATCTCGAGCGAAGCGCGCGCGACCGTCTCGGGAGACGGAACGCGCTCGAGGAGGCCGGCCACGCTCGTCGCGACGACGACTCGCTTCGTTCCTCCCGTGCTCTCTCCCAGCTCGCGCAACACGCGGAGCCGCTCGGCGAGCGCGGAGAAGGCGTCGAACACCGAGACGTCCTCGTCGGTCACGTCGAGGGGCGGGTTCTGGAGGATCGTCAAGGGAGGAAGCCCGGGAGACTCTCTCTCGGTGTGGACGGGCGTCCTCGCCTGTCCTTCGACCAGGTCGTCCTTGTCCGACTCCGGCTCCTCGGGCCTCGGGTCCGAGAGCACGCGGAGGTCGCGGGCCCAGGAGCGGGCGTCATCCTCGGTCGGCAGTACCGCGAGGACGGGCGCGCCTCTCCTCGCGGCGATCACGAGGGCGGCGAGAGGCCCGGAAGACCCCGCGGTCCCGGAGAGGCGAGACGCGCCGTCCGTCCCGGCGGCGTCGAGCGCGCTCGAGAGGCTCGCTCGCCTCGCGATGAGAGCGGCCAGGTCCCGGGCGAGGGTCACGCGCCGTTCTCCGCCTGGGCATCCTCGGGCGC
>JACQDU010000705.1 GCA_016200955.1 bacterium | reverse complement strand
TCACGTAGCACATCTTGCACTGGAAGCACTCGTCCACGACCTTCTCGCGGTCCTCGTCCGTCATGCCCGCGACTTCGGCCGGCTGCCTGTCCACGGCCGAGAACAAGGCGGGGAAGGAGCCGCAGAGGTTGAAGCAGAGCCTGCACGTGTGGCAGACGTCGAAGACCCGGTCGAGCTCTTTCTTGAGCCCGGCCTCGTCGTAATACGCGGGCGTCTTCGGGTCGTAGCCGGGCAAGGCCTGGGCCGCGCGCTCGGCGGCCGTCGACTTCGGATCCTGGAGGACCAAGCCGCACCTCTCCGTACGGCGAAACGGGGAAGAGGCTCCTCCCCTTCCCCGATCGCGTGCCTCGAGTCGAGCCCGGCTCTAGGTGTCGAGAGTCATCGTCTCGAGGGCCTTCTTGAAGCGCCCGGCATGGGAGCGCTCGGCCTTGGCGAGCGTCTCGAACCAGTCGGCGATCTCCTTGAAGCTCTCGTTCCGGGCGGTCTTGGCGTAGCCCGGATACATGGTCGTGTACTCGAAGGTCTCGCCGGCGACCGCGGACTTCAAGTTCGCCCGGGTGTCGCCGAAGGGCTCGTTCGTCGCGGGGTCGCCGCAGCTCTTCAAGAAGTCCATGTGGCCGTGAGCGTGGCCGGTCTCGGCGTCCGCCGTCTCCTTGAAGAGGTTCGCCACGTCAACGTAGCCCTCGATGTCGGCGCGCTTCCCGAAGTAGAGGTAGCGGCGGTTCGCCATCGACTCGCCCGCGAAGGCGTCCTTGAGGTTCTTGTGCGTGTCGGAGTTCTTGAGCTCTTTGGCCATGATCGGGCTCCTGGGTTCCGTGTCCGGTTGCCGTTCGGCGGCGAGGATCTTACGCACCTCGTCTTCGGTGTCAAGCGAACCGGGGAATCTCGCCCCCGGATCCGACCCTTACGGCGTGAGAGTCGCTGGCTAGACTTCGGGAAAGGGGCCAGGGGTGGCGATAGAGATCCGCGCGCGTCCGGCGACCGATCGCGAGCACGCGTGCGAGCACGAGGGCGAGGGGACCCCGGCCCGCGAGAGGCGCTCGAAGGAGGGCAGGCCTTCGATCCTCGGCGAGGCGCTCCGCACCGCGAGGAGCGTTCTTCCGTTCCCGAGCAAGAGGCGGGCGACGGCCCCGGAGTGGGTGCTCCTCCTGGGAGCCATCTTCCCCGCGCTCTTCTCGCTCTCGGGCTTCTTCTCGACGCACGGGTCCGACCTCGTCTTCCACACGGCGAGCGGCAAGGCCAGCCTCTGGGTCCTTTCTTTCGCTTACCTGAGCGTCGTGCCGTTCCTGCTCTCATCGATCATGGCGTTCGTCGCCTCCCTTGCCGTGGGCGTGCTCACGGGAGGCGCGGCGAGGAGTCGCGTCCAGGAAGCGCTCGTCTGTCCTTACTGCCGCGACTCCGTCTCGAGGGAAGGGACGGTCGTCTGTGCCCGCCCTCGCTGCGGCGCTCTCTACCACCGCGAGTGCTGGCAGGAGTGCTCCGAGCAATACGGCGGGTGCGCGGTCTACGGCTGCTCCTCGAAGAAGTCGAGGGAGGTCACGGCCGCGGGCTATCTCCTGAGAGTCGCCCGCCTGTTCCTCGCGGCCTTGCTCTTCCCTCCCCGCGTCGCGCGCGCCCTCAAGACGTACGAAGGCGAGGGCATCCTCAAGGCCGCCTGGAAGGAAGCCGCGAAGATCACGAGAGGAGCGCTCCCGACCCTGAGCAAGCCCATGGACCTCGAGCGCTGGCAGCTCGGTCTCCTCTACTGCGTCCCGCTCGCCTCGGTCTCGGGTCTCGCCTACTCGATCCGCGCGGCGATGGGCGCTTTCCGGGCGCCCTGGAACGACGTCCCTCCTTACATGAACCGGTACGAGAATCCCTGGCTCTGGGTCTCGCTCGCGGGCACGTTCCTCTCGCTCCCCTTCCTGCTTCCTCTCATCATCTTCCTCTGCGTCTCGGGCGCGTTCTCGATGCTGAAGGGCCTCGCGAACGTCCTGAAAGGCGAGCTCGCCGCGCTCGTGCGCGCGGACGAGGGCGGAACGACCGTGATCGGGAGGCTGCGGCTCGGGCTCGGGAAGAAGACCTAGTCTTCGAGGAGAGATCGGCGTGGCGCTGCGCGTGAAGGCTCATGTGAGACGGCCCGAGACCGCGGCCGCCCCGCGACCCGAGGAGAAGGCGCCGCCCGCAGGCGGCGGCCGCATCCGGGCGAGCCTCGGAGAGGCGCTCCGCACCGCGAACAGCGTGCTCCCGTGGCCGAACAGGAGGCGAGCGAGCGTCGAGGAGTGGCTCCTCCACGCGGGCTTCGGCGTGCCCACGAGCTGCGCCTTTCTCTGGGCGATCGGTTCGTTCTCGGCCGAGCTCGCCGAGGCGAGCGCGGGGGAGATCGCGGCGATCGCCGTGGCCGGAGCGCTGCTCGCGACGGTCGCGACCTTCGCTCTCTCGTGGGCGACGACGTTCGTCTCCTCGCTCGGCGTGAGCGCTCTCGGCGGAGGCGGCGCTCGCGGCCGCGTCCACGAAGCGCTCGTCTGCCCCTATTGCCGCGACTCCGTCGGGAGCGAGGGCACCGTCGTCTGCGCCCGCCCTCGCTGCGGCGCCCTCTACCACCGCGAGTGCTGGCAGGAGTGCTCCGAGCAATACGGCGGGTGCGCCGTCTACGGCTGCTCGTCCCGGAAGTGCAACGAGGTCTCGGCGACGGGCTACGTCTTCCGCCTCGCGCGCCTGTTCCTCGCGGCCGTCCTGTTCCCCCCGCGGCTCGCCCGCGCGATCAGGAACACGGAGAGCAAGAGCTTCGTCTCGAACTACCAGCTCGCGCTCGCGAAGGCCCGGGAGGTTCACGCCTCCTGGAACCTGAACAGCACCGCGCAGATGGGGCTCGTGTTCTTGCTCGGAGTCCCGATCTCCTACGTTATCCCGGGGCTCGCGATCTGGCTGTGGCGGGCGGAGCAGCACGTGCCCGCGCCGCTGTTCCTCTGCTGGGCCCTCGTCGTTCCCTTCGTCGCCCTCCTCTTCCCGTTCCTCGTTGCGCTGCCGCTCACGCTCGGCTTCTACACCGCGAAGACGATCGCGCGGGCGTTCGAGGCGGAGCTCGGCGCTCTCGGGCGAGCGGACGAGGGCGGCACGACCGTGATCGGCCGCCTCCGGCTCGGGCTGGGGAAGAAGAGCTGACTCTCGAGTCGGCGCTCGCCTATCGGCGGAGCGCGAAGAACTGGTTGAAGGGGTTCTCGATCTTGAGCTTCTCGAACTTCGAGAACCCGGCCTCCGACGCGAGCTTCCGCGCGCCCGTCTCGCCGATGATCGTCCCGAGCCCGGCGCCGTCGTAGGCGAGCGAGACCGTCATGCAGTGGAACGGGCTGATCGCGTGGTACGCCTTCCCGACGGGGTTCCGGTTCTCGAGCGGGTTCGCGGACGCGTTCGGCTCGCCCCACACGAACACGCCCGAGGCGCCGAGCGCCTGGTGGATCGCCTTGAGCGTCCCCACCGGGTCCACCATGTCGTGGATGCAGTCGAACGCGCAGATCAGGTCGTAGGCCTCGTTCTTCGGAAGGTCGGCCGCCTTCGCGCGCGTGAACTGGAGGTTCGCGAGCTTGCGCTGCAGCGCGCCGTCGCGCGCGTGCTCGATGCTCGCGGCGTCGTAGTCGATCCCCGTGACGCGTGCCTTCGGGAAGGCGGTCGCCATGGCGATCGAGGACAGGCCTCGCCCGCAGCCCACGTCCGCGACCTTGGCGCCCGCCTCGAGCTTCGCGACGAGCCCGGGAACGGCGGCGAGCCAGTCCTTCGCGAGGGAGTTCACGTAACCCGGCCCGAAGAAGCGCTCGATCGCCTCCGGGATCTCGGCGCCGATCTCGGAGTAAGGGATCCCGCCGCCCTTGCGGAAGACGTCCAGGATGCGGGGCGTGTTCTGGAGCGAGGGCGTCGTGAACTGGAAGGCGCCGCCGACGAACATGGGGCTGTCTTCCTGCGCGAGGACGAAGGCCTGCTCCTCGGTCATGAGGTACTTGTCGGCCTTCGCGTCGTAGTCGAGGTACTCGGCCGCGACCATGGCCTTCGCCCACTCGCGGACGTACCGCTCGTTCAGGTTCGTCCGCTTCGCGAGCTCCGTGCTCGCGAGCGGTCCCGCTCCCTTGAGCGCCTTGAAGAGCCCGAGGCGGTCGCCCACGTAGGCGAGGCCCATCGTGAACGCGCCGCCCATGTCCCGAACGACGCCGAAGGCGACGTTCTCGACCTTCTTCATGTCCATGCGGACACTCCCTCCTGCACGCCGTCTGAGCCGGCGCGCGATCGTAGCGATGTGCCCGGGGACATCAAGCCCCGGCGTCGCGAATGTGGCGATAAGGCCCGCGACCGTGAGGACGATCGAGTAGCTCGCGGTAGACGAGCGGCGACCCCTCCTCGAAGTCGCGCCACCTACCTTGGAAGCGGTACGGATTCCCGAACGCGCTCCCGTGCCGCCGCTCGCCTTCTCCGTTGAGCACGACCT
>JACQDU010000704.1 GCA_016200955.1 bacterium | reverse complement strand
GAGAAGGCTTGGAGCGCCAGGCTCGCCGCGGCGAACGCGCTCCTCGCGCTCCTCAAGGAGGTCCCCGAGCCCGCTCGACGGACGCCCGAGGAGATCGAGGAGGACCGGGAGATCGCAGCGGCCAGGGCGAAGGGCTCGCGCATGAACGAGCAACTCCTGGCGTCCCTGGGCTCGGGTCTGTGAGAGCAGGGCGAGAACAGGGACCGGCTCGCGGGTCCTCCCCAACGATCGACGACGCTCGGGCGAGATCCCGGGGAGCCATCGCCTGTGGTGCGGAGAAACAATCGCCCCACGGCGCATCATGCTGCTCCATGCCCGAGGGGAAGTCGCATGCAGCCGTGAGCAGGAGAGATACGAGGCTGCGCTTCTGCGGCATGGTGCGGACGTGCAGCAACGTGATGGCGCCCCATGGTGGAACGGTTCGGACCTGAGAACGTCCCGGGAGTTTGCGTTTCATTCGCGGCCGTTCGCCGACGGGTCGGTGCCCGAACAATGCACCGTCATGCATGGAATACCGCAAGTGATATCAGGACCATCGCTTACACACAATCCGGTATTCAACCTGTACTTTTCGGTATGCAGGCGATATCGTTGGGACACCTGAGAGGAGCTGGCGAAATGCGAGCGATCGGTTACATCAGGGTGTCCACGAACGAGCAAGCGACGAGCGGCCTCGGGCTCGACGCCCAGCGGACGGCCGTCGCGGGCGGGGCCTCGCGGCTCGGCGTGGACCTCGCGCACGTCTTTGAGGACGCGGGCTTCTCGGGAGCGCTCTCGCTCGAAGACCGGCCCGGCCTCCTGGGAGCGGTCGAGGCGCTTCGCCGCGGGGACGTGCTCCTCGTGGCGAAACGGGACCGGCTCGGCCGCGACCCGATCGCGGTCGCCATGGTGGACCGGCTGGTCGCCCGGAAGGGCGCCCGCGTGGTCTCGGCGCTCGAGGAGGGCACGAACGGGGACGACCCGACCAATGTCCTCATGCGGCGAATGCTCGACGCCTTCTCGGAGTTCGAGCGGCTCCTGATCGGAGCCCGGACCAAGGCGGCGCTCCGGGCCAAGAGGGCGCGCGGCTTCCGGGCTGGAAACGTGCCCTTCGGCTTCCGGGCGACGGTCGAGGGGAAGCTCGAGGCCGACCCGGGCGAGCAGGCGGTCATGGCCCTCGTCCGCCAGCTCCGCGCCGAGGGGAAGAAGCTCCGCGAGGTCGTCTCGGAGCTGCACTCCCGCGGCGTCGTGGGAAGGACCGGGAAGCCGCTCGGGCTCGCCCAGGTCCACGCGATCGTCAAGGCGAGCGCGTAGGGGGAGCCCGTGGCAAGCGGGCGACTCCCGGCGTGGGCGTGACGAGGACGGACGCCCTGCGCTCGCTCCTCCTGGACGCCCTCGACTACGCGGAGTCCCAGGAGAAGGAGAAGCAGGCCAAGGCGAAGGCGTAGAACCCCACCGATAGCCGCCCCGCTCGGGGCGAGAGAACGAGGACAACGTGACCAGCGAGAAGCGGCCCCAGGGCCGCGAACAGAGAGACCCCGTCACGGCTCGGCGCCTCATGTCCGCGCTCGCGGACACGCTCGACCGGATGACGGCCCGCGAGTTGACGCGGTTCATCGACCTCCTGCGCCGGGAGACGCGTGGGCGCGGGAGGCGGTCGTGAAGAACGCCGAGCAGAGGAACACAGACCCCCTCGCCGTCGAGGTCGAGGGCCTCCGCTACGAGCTGGACCGGCCCGCGACCCGGAACGGCCGCAAGGTCGTGGTCTCGGTCCGGCTCGCGGCCGGAGGGGACAGCGCCCCGCTCGTGGACCGGGCCGACCTCTACTCTTTCCGGCAGAGACACGGCCTCTCGGTGCTCGTCTCGGAGACGTTCGCCCGGAAGCCCGACGAGGTCATGGGAGCGCTCGCTCTCCTCCTGGACCAGGTCGAGCGGCTCGCCGCGACCGCGAAGAAGGCGGAGCCGGTCGTGCTCACGCAGGCGAGGAGGACGGCGGGAGAAAAGCTCCTCCGGTCGCCGGACCTCCTCGAGCGCGCGGCTCACGCGCTCGACGCGCGAGGCTACGTGGGCGAGGAGAGGAACAAGCGCCTCGTCTACCTCGTCGCGACCTCGCGCCTCCTGGAGAAGCCGCTCTCGGCAATCCTCTTCGCGCAGTCGGGAGCGGGGAAGTCGGAGCTCCTCGACCGGCTCGCCCAGCTCATGCCCGAGGAGTCGGTCGAATTCCTCTCCCGGCTCACACCGCAAGCGCTCTACTACGCGGGAGCGGACCACCTCCGGCACAAGGTCGTCTTGGTGGACGAGCAGGCCGGGGCGAGCGAGGCCGACTACTCGATCCGCACACTTCAATCGCGCGGCGTCCTCCGGCTCGCCGTTCCTGTCCGGGGGAAAACGGAGAGCTTCGAGGCGCGCGGCCCGATCGCCCTCCTCTCAGGGACGACGAGAGACGACCTCAACCCCGAGAACCTCTCCCGGTGCCTCGAGCTTTCTCTTGACGACTCGGCCGAGCAGACAAAGCGCATCCAGGAAGCGCAGCGCCGCGCCTGGGCCGGCGAGCGGCGGAAGGCGCTCGACCCCGTGCCCTGGCAGGACGCTCAGCGCCTCCTCGAGCCCTGCGAGGTCGTGATCCCGTTCGCCTCGAAGCTCGCCTATCCCGCCCGGACGACGAGTGACCGGCGCGACAACATGAAGCTCCTCTCCCTCGTCGCGGCGCACGCGCTCCTCTACCAGCAGCAGCGAGAGCGGGACCGGGAGGGCCGCGTGGTCGCGGTGCTCTACGACTACAAGTCCGTCTTCGAGCTGCTCCGCCCGCTCGTGGACCAGGAGCTTGACGGGCTCTCGCCGCGAGCCGGAACGCTCTACCGCGCTCTCGTGAAACAAGGGGCGGCGACGTTCACGACGCGCGAGGCGGCAGCGCTCCAGGGCTGGGGCTACAACACGGCCAAGCGCGCTCTTGCCGAGCTGAGAGCGCACGAGCTGCTCCGTCTCGCCGAGTCCGAGACCCCGAGGCGCTACGCGCTCTTGGACGGCTCGCTCCTCGGGAACTCGGCGGCTCTCACCGACCCGAGCGAGCTTCGGTAGCGTTGCCAGCGTTGCCAAGCGATTGACAAGGGATTGCCAAGCTCGATTCCGACGTAAGCGACTAGAACGCGCATCCTTCCAGCGAAAGACGCGACGGATTGCCACCGAATCGCCTGGGAGGGTGTGCAAGAAACGCGGCCCGCAAACCCGCACGGTTGCTGCATCGACTTCGACCCCCACGAACGCCCGGCTTCGCCGGGAGAGGAGATACCCCGTGTCTCTCGCGATGAAGAAGAAGCCCCGGAAGGTGAAGTCGCTCTCCTGGGACACCGCCACCGACCTCTACGAGGCGCACCTTCGCGCGAAGCGCTCCGCCGCGCGGACCGTCGAGGGCTACCTCCTCGAGTTGCAGTACCTCGACGACTACCTCGCGAAGCGCGACACCCCTCCGCTCCCGGGTGAGGTCGAAATACAGGATCTCCGGGAATACCAGTGCGGGCTCGTCACGGGAGCCGCGTCGCGGACGGGCAAGGCGCTCGCCGCCGGGACGGTCGCCCGGGTCTCGACCGTGATCGCGGGCTTCTTCGAGTGGCTCCATGACGAAGAAAAGATCGAGAGCAACCCCGCGCGCCGCCTCGAGCGCCCAAAGCTCCCCGACAGGCTCCCGGGCGACGTGCTCACGGTCGCGGAAATGAAGCGGCTCCTCTCTGCGACCGACCGGACGACCGCCTACGGGCTCAGGAACAGGGCGATCCTCGAAGTCTTCTACGCGACCGGCCTGCGGAAGAAGGAGCTTCTCGACCTCGACCTCTCGGACGTGAACCAAGAGGAACGCGAGCTGACCGTCCGCTCGGGCAAGGGCGGCAAGGGCCGCGTCCTCCCGCTCGCGCGCTCGGCCTACGGCGCTCTCATGGACTACGTGGAGAGGGCGCGGCCGTCCTTCTCGACGAGTCACGAGGAGTCGTTCCGGGCGATCTTCCTCTCGGGTCGCGGTCGGCGGCTCGGCGGCGGGAGCCTCAAGGCCGTGATCGACGCGCTCGGGGAGAAGGCCGGAGTCCACCTCACGCCCCACACGCTTCGCCGGACGTTCGCGACCCACCTCCTCAAGAACGGCGTGAGCCTGCGGCATATCCAGATCCTCCTCGGTCACACGAGCCTCAACACGACCGCGATCTACCTCCGGTTGAACCCGGTCGAGATCCGCCGCGAGATCCTGCTCAAGCACCCGCGCGAGAGGTTCGAGGCGTGAGGAAGGCGCTCGCGGTCTTCGTGGACGACATGAGGCGCCGGAACTGCTCGCCCCAGACGATCAAGGTGCTCATGTCGCCGGCGCGGATCTTCCTCGAAGCCGTCTCGAAGCCTCTCGGGAGGGTCACGGCCCAGGACGTGGAGCGCCACCTGGCGGAGCGCTCGCGGCTCTTGAGCCCCGTGAGCCAGGCGGCGGAGCTGT
>JACQDU010000069.1 GCA_016200955.1 bacterium | reverse complement strand
GGTGTTGCCGTCCTTCGTCGCGGTCCCTTCGCCCGTCGCGGTCTTGCCGTTCGGACCGGTCACGGAGCCGGACCCCGTGACGGTGTTGCCGTCCTTCGTGGCGGTGCCTTCGCCCGTCGCCGTCTTTCCGTTCGGACCGGTCACGGAGCCGGACCCCGTGACGGTGTTGCCGTCCTTCGTGGCGGTGCCTTCGCCCGTCGCCGTCTTTCCGTTCGGGCCGGTCACGGAGCCGGTGCCGGTCGTGGTGTTGCCGTCCTTCGTGACCGTGCCTTCTCCCGTGACCTTGCCGCCGGGGCCCGTCCCGGTCTTCGTGACCGACTCGGCGGGGAGGTCGAATTCCTGCTCGAGCGCCTTCATCCTCTCGGTCGTTCCCGGATGCTTGGACTCGATCTGGGTCCTCAGGCCCTCCGGGAGAGACTCCCAGGACTTCCGGGCCTTGGCGGCGGCCTCGTTCGCGGCGGCCTTGTCGCCCTTCTCCTTGGCATCGAAGAAGCGGCCGAGCTCGGTGCGCAGGCCGCCCACGGGAGTCTTCTCCGCGAGCCGCTCCCGGAGGCGGTCTCCGGGTCGGTCCTGGGCGCGGGCCTCGGGTGAGGCGAGCGCGGCCACGCAGGCAACGGCGACGCACGGGAGAAGCGAGCGCATCGGTCTCATGCTTGACCTCCACGCGACGGGGCTCGGGAGAGAGTAGCGCGACGGGTAGCGAAGTGCACGTCCCGTGCCGGGCGTCCTCTCAAGATGCAAGCGGGCTTACGACTGCCGGAGCGTGATCGGGCGAGCACGCCGGCGTCTCCGTTCCGTGACGCCGACTCAGGCGCCTGCCGCTCTCGCGATCGGAGTGAGCTCGCGGAGGACGTCTCCCATCGACTGGAAGCGCTCGCTCGGGTCCTTCGACAGGCACTTCTCCACGAGAGCGGCGAGCGGCGCGGGGAGCTGGGGGAGGTTCTCGCGCATGGGGACCGGGGGCTGCGTGAAGACCTTCGCTATGAACTCGCCGTAGCTCCTCGCCTGGATCGGGAACTTCCCCGTGAGCACGTGGTAGAAGGCCGCCCCGAAGGAGTAGACGTCGCTCCTCACGTCCACGGCCTTCGCGGTTCGCACCTGCTCCGGCGGCATGTAGAAGGGCGTCCCGACCGCCTCGCCGTCGGCGGTGATCGCGGAGAGGCCCACGCGCTCGAGGTTCTTGGCGAGCGTGAAGTCCGAGAGCTTCGCGTGGCTGTCCTCGCGCCGGACGAGGATCGTCGCGGGCTTCACGTCCCTGTGGATGATCGACTGGCTGTGAGCGTAGTTGAGCGCGTCGGCGATGTGTCCCATCCAGCGCACGACGTCCCCGGGAGCGAGCCCGTGCGGCTGCGCGGCCTGGAGCATCTCCTGGAGGCTCTCGCCCTCGACGAACTCCGTGACGATGTACATGAGGTCGTCTTGCTCGTTCACGTCGTAGAGCTCGACGATCGAGGGGTGGGAGAGACGGCCGCCCGCCTTCGCCTCTCTCATGAAGCGCTTCAGGCTCTTCTCGTCCGTGTCGGCGGTCGTGACGATCGTCTTGAGCACGACGAAGCGTCCCATGAGGAGCTGCTTCGCCTTGTAGACCGAGCCCGTCCCGGCGGTCGAGATGCGCTCGAGGATCTGGAAGCCGTCGATCAGGTCCTCCTCGACATCGTAGCGGTCGAGGCAGCGCGGACAGACGATGCGGTTCTTGAAGCTGCGCGCGTCCTGCGGGCCGAGCGGCCGCTTGCACGCTTCGCAGTGAGTCGCGTTCGCGATCGGAGGAGGAGGAGCGGGCGGCGGGACGAGCCCCGGGATCGGCGCCGTCGCGGGCGCGACCTCGATGAACAGAGAGCCGACCTTGATCCGGTCGCCCGTCTTCACGAGCTGCGCGCCGATCCTCTGGCCGTTCACGAAGGTGCCGTTCCGGCTCTGGAGGTCCACGATCCGGCAGAGGTTCCCGCGGCACTCGATCTGGCAGTGCTTCCTCGAGAGGAGAGCGTCGTCGAAGGCGTAGCTCGCCTGGGACGAGCGGCCGATCGTCACGGGCTGGTCGTTCGGCACGGGGAGGACTTGCCCCTGGCCGACTCCGTGGATGATCTTGAGGTAAACCGCCATTCCGCCGCGATGTTCTCCCAGGAGGTGCATTCTGCGGGAGAGGGCGCGCTTTTGCCAGTCGTGTGAGCGCCAGGCCGTCTCACGGGCCCTCGCCGCGGTCCCGGAACCGTCGCGCGTGGTATACGGATCTCCCATGAAGCTCACGATCGAGGACCTCGCCCGCTTCCCGCGGCCGGGCATGGCGGTCCCGGGGAGGATCGCCTTCGCGCCCGACGGGCGCTCGGTCACCTTCCTCGCGAGCGCCCGGGGCGACCTCACGCGGGAGCTCTGGTCGCTCGACCTCGAGACGGGCGAGCGCCGCGTGATCTTCGGCCTCGCGGACGTGGGCGGCGGCGTGACGGACGAGAACGTCTCGCGCGAGGAGGCGCTCCGGCGCGAGCGCGAGCGGCTCCGCGAGACGGGGATCACGCACTACGAGTGGGCCGAGGAAGCCCCGGTCCTCCTCGTGCCCGTGCGGGGCTCGCTCTACGTGAAGTCGGGCGAGCGCGCGAGGCTCGTCGCGAGGAACGCGATCTCCGCCCACCTCTCTCCTCGAGGAGAGCACGTGGGCTTCGTGAGAGACGGCGAGCTCTTCTCGGTCGACGTCGCGACGGGAGAGGAGAGGCGCCTCACGCACGACGCCTCTCCCGGCGTCACGAACGGGCTCGCCGAGTTCGTCGCGCAGGAGGAGATGCGGAGGAGCCGCGGCTTCTGGTTCTCGCGCGACGGCCGCTTCCTCGCCTTCGAGCAGGCGGACGAGCGGCACATCCCGGTCTTCCGGATCCCCCACCTCGCGAAGGGCCCGCTCGAGGCGGAGGAGCACCGCTACCCGTTCGCCGGCGCGGAGAACGTCCGGTTCCGCGTCGGGATCGTGCCGGTCTCCGGAGGAGATGTCCGCTTCCTCGACACGACCGGCCACGAGTACCTCGCTCGCGTGAGCTGGGCGAGGGACGGCCGGCTCCTCGTCCAGCTCCAGTCGCGCGACCAGAGGCGGCTCGAGCTGCGCTCCTACGACCCGCGGACGCTCGAATGGAAGACGCTGATCGTCGAGGAGAGCGAGAGCTGGATCAACCTCCACGAGGACCTCCGCTCGCTCGAGTCGGGGGAGCTCCTCTGGGCCTCCGAGCGCTCGGGCTGGAAGCACCTCTATCTCTACCGCGAAGACGAGCTCGTCCGGCAGCTCACCCGAGGGGAGTGGGCCGTCGACTCCGTCCTCGGAGTCACCGGCGAGCACGTCTTCTTCACCGGGACGAAGGCGAGCGCTCTCGAGAAGCACGCCTACAGGGTCCCGCTCGCGGGAGGAGAGCCCGCGCCGCTCACGCGGGAGCCGGGCTTCCACGACCTCGTCCTCTCGAAGGACGGGCGAGCTTACGTGGACATCCACGACAGCCGCGCTCGAGCGCCGAGCGTCCGGGTCTTCGTGGGAGAAAGGCGCGAGATCGCGCTCCACGAGAGCGCGCGGCTCGACTTCCCCGCTCCCGAGATCCTCACGTTCAGGTCTCGCGACGGCGCCACGCTCCACGGAGCGCTCTACCGGCCGGCCCGCCTCCCGGCTCCTCTCGTCGTCTGCGTCTACGGCGGTCCCCACGTGCAATACGTCCAGGAGAGCTGGTCTTTGAGCGTGGACCTGCGCGCCCAGTTCCTCGCGAGCCGCGGGTTCGCGGTCCTGAAGGTCGACAACCGCGGCTCCGCCCGCCGCGGCCTCGTCTTCGAGAGCGCGATCGCGCGGAAGACCGGCGACATGGAGGTCCGCGACCAGGTGGACGGCGTGCGCCACGCGGTCTCGCTCGGAGTCGCGGACGAGAAGCGCGTCGGAGTCTACGGCTGGAGCTACGGCGGCTACATGACGCTCATGTGCCTCGCGCGAGCTCCCGAGGTCTTCCGGGTCGGCGTCTCGGGCGCTCCCGTGACGGAGTGGGAGGGCTACGACACCCACTACACCGAGCGGTACATGGGAACGCCCCAGGCGAACCAAGACGGCTACCGCGAGAGCTCCGTCCTCACCCACGCGAAGGCGATCCGGGGGAAGCTCCTCCTCGTGCACGGAATGATCGACGAGAACGTCCACTTCCGTCACACGGCGCGCTTGCTCGACGTCCTCGTGAAGGCGGGGAAGGAGCACGACCTCCTCCTCTTCCCCGACGAGCGCCACATGCCCCGCGGCGAGCGCGACCGGGTCTCCCTCGAGGCGCGGATCGTCGATTACTTCGAGAAGAACCTCCGGGAGTGAGCTCTCAGAACGAGCAGCAGAGCGAGACCCGCGTCCCCACCTGGTTCTTCCGGTGCGTGGGAGAGAGCGCGTAGACGACCGGCCCCGCCTCGAGCGTCCAGCGCTTCGAGAGCTTCAGGCGAACGCCCGCCTGGAGCTGGACACCGTCCCACGCGCAGCGCGGGATCGGCTTCCCGCCGAGGATGCAGCCCGCTCCCTGGAAGCTCTCGGCGAAGACCATGACCTTGTCCGTCGCGTCGTAGCTCGCGCGCGTCCAGAAGTACGTCTCCCCGTTCGTGCAGTCGATCCGGGGCGTGAGCGGGATGTCGTCGCCGCCCAGCTCCGCCGTGACCGAGAGCTCGAGTCGGCTCCACCGCACTGAGAGCTCGAGCCGGTCGGGCAGGATCTCGGGCATCTCGATCCTGAGAGGCTCGGGCTCGCGACCGGCGTCGAGCACGAGGTCGCTCCAGCTCTCCCTTCGCACGTCGATCGCGCGCGGCTCGAGGAGGCGCGCTTCGGGCCGGAGCTCGATCGCCCCCGAGCCGGGTTCGACGGCCGCTTCCGCGCGCCGGGGCGCCACGAGCGCGACCGCCAGGAGGACCACGCCCGCTCCCACCGCTCGCATCGTCCCGCTCATGGGGCCTTCCCTTCCACGACCGGTCGCAACCGGGGCAAGACCCGAGCCAGGATCGAGGTTCGCGGCGCCGCCTTTCGCTACAAGCCTTTGCGACGGGGCCTGCGGCGGGTGCGTGCGAGTGCTGACGGTTCCGTTCGTCGGGCTTCGAGTGAAAGAAGAGGCGCTCACGGTCGCCGCGAGACCGCGCATCGGCCTTCGCCCCCGCCCGCTCGGCGGGTGCGGACGCGCCTTTACGCCGTGGGGAGGCGCTCCGAGGTCGCCTCCGGCGCACTTTCGGCTCGTCGGGATCCCACCCGGGGTCGCCTCCGGGGCACTTTCGGCTCGTTGGGGCCCCACCCGAGGTCGTCTCTCCTGGCACTTTCGGCTCGTTGGGGGCCCACCCGAGGCCGCCTCCGGGGGGCTTCCGACTGGTTGGGGCCGCACCCGAGGCCCGCCTCCGGGGGGCCCCCAACGGCGGGAATCGCGAAAGACGGCGCTCTCAGGCTCCCTGCGCTTGCGTCCCGAGAGGAAAGAGGGAAGCGCGGGCGAGGGCGAGCGTCATGCGGCGCTCGCTCGACGGCTCGAGGAGCCCGTCCACGACGGCCACGAGGGCCGCCGGTGCCTTCGGGACGAGCGCTTGCGCTCGCGGGACCTCGCCCTTGGCGAGGCGCGCGGCCGCGGCGTCGGTGGGTCCGGTGACCGGGCACGTGCCGAGGAGAGCCTCGAGCGCGACCATGCCGAGGGCGAAGGCGTCGCTCGAGGGAGAAGCCGGCTCGCCGCGGACGACCTCGGGCGCCATGTAAGAGACGGAGCCCACGAGCTCGTCGGGCCTCGTAAGAGCGGGGTCTTGCGTGAACTTGGCGAGCCCGAAGTCCACGAGCTTG
>JACQDU010000703.1 GCA_016200955.1 bacterium | reverse complement strand
GGCGCGGGGCGAGAAGCGGTCAGGGTATGGATTCGAGTTCGCCGTGGCGACGGAGTTCGAGGAGCAGAACTGGCCCTTCTGGGTGCTCGATCTCCTCGTCGGCTACACCTTCGAAGGGGAGCCGATCAAGCCTGGCGACTGGTTGGCTCCGCTCGGCTTCCACAGGACGGACGGCGTCCTCTCGGCGTTCACGGGGCGGCACGACGAGGTGAAGCGCGACGGCGTAGACGTCGTGGGAGAGATCGCGGGCGCGATCTACTGGCCCTACCTCTGGTGCGGCCCCTCCTACCTGGCGACGAGCACGGGGTCGTTCGGCGTCCTTGTCGCGACGGGCGTCACGGCCGACGAGCTCGCCTACGCCAAGGGTTTTTCGACCCGCCACGTGCTCTTGCTTCTGCTCGAGTGCGGCGTCGGCCAACGCACCGACCCGATGCGTAAGAGCGTCCTCGACGAGGACGCGAACCTCGACCGCTGGGGGCGGATCGCCAAGCTCACGGTCGAGCAGGTCGAGAAGGAGCTCGCGGCGCGCGCGAAGCGGTAGCGTCGTCGCGATAAGCGACGCTTATCGAGCCGCAATCCGAAACTCGCACGCCCGGACGGGACTCCCCGCGCATCATGGTCGAGGGGAGGATCGCTGATGGTCGTGGTCGCCCGGAACGAGTCGCGTCAGGTCACGCCGCCCGGTTCACGCTCTCGGCTTCGATTCGCCGCCGCCTGGGGAGGCGCTGCCGTCGCCGTGGCCGTTCTCTTCGCAGCCGCGCGGGCATTGGCCCCATGCGGTACCGGCCTGGCCGCCACCCTGGCTTCCGTGCTGAGCGGCGGCGTCGCCATGCTCGTGTTCGGGTCGTTCGCCGAATGGGTCGTCCATGGGATCCTCATGCACAGCCGCCACCCGCTTCTCAGGCGGATATAGGAGCTGCACCACCGCGCGCATCACTGGGTCAATTACCGGCCGGACACCTACGTCCGCACCACGGTCACCTACGTCCCGCTCTCGGCACCGACACGGACCTGCGCGACGCGCGGCGAGGTCCTTGGCGCGGTCGGCGGGCAGGCGGTCTTCTATGCCGTCTTCGCCTTTCCCCCGGTCGCGGTCGCCTGGTTCGTGACGGGCAACGTGGCCTTCGTGGCATCCCTCGTCATCGTGGCCCTCGCGATCATCGCGTTCGCGATCCATCTCCACGACTCGGTCCACTGCCCCGGTCACAGCGTCCTCGAGCGGTCCCGGTGGTTCCGGTCCCTCGACCGGCACCACTACCTCCACCACGTGGACACGCACGCGAACGTCAACTTCCTCCTCCCGCTCGCGGACCTGCTCCTCGGGACGCTGCGCCGCGACCTGAGTGCGTCGGAGCGCGAGCGCTGGCCCACGTACGAACAGGCGCGTGCCGTCGTCCACCCGGCGGCGGGAACCCAAGGGCCTCGGATTGAGGCCTGAGCCAGCCGCCACGGCTACCCCTCACGGTCCGGGCGCTCACTTGATCCACCCCTCCGCCCGCACGCACGACTCGCACATGGTCGTGAGATCGTCGATGCTGGGGTGAACGCGGCCGCAGAGGACCTGCCCCCCGAGTTCGTCGGGCGGGACCACGATGCCGACAGGGGCGCCTCCGACGACGTGTAGACACACCACGTACAAGGGGTCACCGTGGACCTGGCACACGGGCTTCTTCCTCCTCTTGCTCCCGTGGCGCTCCCGGCCGCCGTTGATCGTGACGGACTTGGCTCTTCTCACGATGTCCTCCTCGGTCGTTCGTCGACCGGACGCATGAGAGCATCGACCTCGGACGGCACTTGGACGCCACTTCCTCGGCCCGGCCAGGATGGCGATCTGTCGTGGCCTATCTATGGCCCGCGGGCTATCAAGCCGTCCAGGCCGCACACGAACCTCGTCATGGCCTCGAGCGTCGCCTCGGGTTGATCGCGGTGAGGCGCGTGCCCGCATCGCGGAAGGACGAGCGTCTCTACCGGGCCACCGACGCCCTTCTGGACGGCTTGGACCTGGGCGAGCGTCCCGTACTCGTCGTTCTCGCCCTGGACCACGAGGACAGGGCACGCGATGTTCGCGAGCGCCGGCACGATGTTCCAGGACCGGAACGCGGGGTCGAGCCAGACCCCCGTCCAAGCCTGGAGCAGTGGCAGGGTGTTCTCGCCGTGATGTCGCCGGAAGCGCTCGATCAGGCCCTCGTCCGTCTTGGACCGTTCGCGGAGCTTGGCGATGCTCGCGACCGTCACGTCCTCGACGAAGACGTGCGGCGCCTCGAGGACGAGCGCCTTGACCTCGGGAGCGCCGTCGCCGGCGCGGATCAGCCCGATGGAGCCGCCGTCGCTGTGGCCGACGAGGATCGCCTGACGGACGCCGAGCGCCGAGAGGATGGCCGGAAGGTCGCCCCGAGCTTCGTCGTGCATGAACGACGGCGTGAAGGGGCGCACAAGCGGGTCCGACCGGCCGTAGCCTCGCCGCGAGTAGACGAGCGCTCCGCGCCCGGTCGCCGCCGCGAGCCTGGCCGGGAAGTCGCGCCAGCCGCTCACGGAACCGAGGCCCTCGTGGAGGAAGACGAGCGTCCTCGCGGCCTCGGAGCCTGGGCCGTGCCACTCGTAATCGAGCTTGTGGTCGCCGACATGGACGAAGGGCATCGTCTGATCGTCGCACGGCCGGACGTGTGCCAACCGACCAGCGAGCGAGGGCGAGCTCATGGGGTGACGTGCATGACGCGCGAGAGTGGCTCAGGGCAGGACCTTCATCTTGACCGTGACCGGGTTCCCCTCGCGGAGCACCTCAATCGCCGTGTCCTCCCCCGCCTTCTTCTCGAGCCGGAACCAGGCCTGGAAGTGCGCGTGCCCCGCGAAGTCGCGCTTCGAGTCGCACCCCACGACGACATCGCCCTTCCTGATCCCGGCGGCGGCCGCGTTCTTACCGTCCTCGGCGTGCTCGCCCCAGTCGACGAGGTAGTTGACGCGGAAGCCGAACGCGACGCCGAGCTTCTCCTTCTCGTCCGCCGAGACGTCGCGGCCTCCGAAGCCGGGCGACGGGCGGATCCCCCACATGGCCGGTCGCCACGAGAGGGCGAGCGCGGTCGCGCGCTTCCAGCCCGCGGCGAGTTCGAGCTCCGCCTCTACGCGGGCGCTGCGTCTCTCATACACCAGGGGGAGCTTCGTCGGGCCGGCGTCGGCGCGTTCGAGAGCCCACTGGACATCCGCCTCGGAGAGGATGCGCTGCTCGCCGAGCGTCACGAGGACGTCCCCCGCCATGGCCCCGGCCTTCGCCGCCTGGGAGCCCGGGGTCACCGAGACGACGCGCGCCACATCGTCGGAGTCGAGCTTCAGGCCCACGTGCTCCGGGAGCGGGAAGACCCAGAGGTCGTCTCTCTTCCAGCGTTTCTCCTCCTGAGCGAGCTCGCGCTCGACGTCGTTCACGGTGTGGCAGTGGACGCAGTCGGGCTTCTTGTTCGCGATCCGCCTTGCCATGGTCGGGATCTGCTCGACGGTCCGCGGGGCGACGCCTTCACGCTTGGGCTTCGGGCCCTTCTCGTAGGCCTCGTGCTCGGGGAGCGCCGCCTCGAGCACGCGGACGAGTCCGGCGACCGTGAGGCGGGACGAGGCGCTCGTCTCGTCGCGACCGCCGAAACGGTGGTACGTCGTTCCGTCCGCGTTCATGACCAGCGCCGCGAACGTGAGGTCGTAGTCGAAGCGATAGGTATTGAGGTCGACGCCCAGCATGTTCGTCACGCGGACGCAGACGAACTTCGCAGCGACCCCGGCGAGCTCCTTGGTGGGACGGACAACCTGCCCGTCGAAGGACTTGCAGTCCCTTCACCTCTCTCAGCGGAAGACGACGAGGAGCGGCTTCTTCGCTCCGCGCGCCTGCTCGCGCGCCGAGGCGAGGTCGGTGAGCCACGCGATCTCGGGAGCGTCCTGGGCGCTCGAGAGCGAGAGCGCCAGGACGGAGCCCGCGAGCGCGGCGACGTAGGCAGTTCGCATGGAAGGAGAGCCTCCGACCGAAGGCTACCACTCGGTCGGACGCAGAGTCACGTGGTCGACGCCGTGACCGGCCGTCCTGCCCGGCTCAGAGCATGAGCCCGCCCGACGCCTGGACGATCTGCCCGGTGACCCAGCCGGCATCCTGGCCCGCGAGGTAGAGCACGACCCTCGCGATGTCCTCCGGGGCGGCGACCCGTCCGAGAGGCGTCTGGGCGACCAGGGCCTGGGTCTGGGCTTTGTCAGCGAGGAGCGGCGCGGCCATCTCGGTCTCGGTGACGCCCGGCGAGACGGCGTTGACGCGCACGCCCTGGCTCCCGACCTCGGCCGCGAGGAGCCGCGTGAAGTGGTCGAGCGCCGCCTTGGACGCCGAGTAGACGGTCGTCCCGGTGAAGACCGCCGAGCCGACGACGGACGAGATGTTGACGACGTTGCCCTTGGCTTGGACGAGGTGCGGCAGCGCCAGCCGCGTCATGGCGAACGGCGAAAGGACGTTCACGTCGAAGACGTGCGCCTCTTCGGCGTCCGTGGCCTCGGCGAGCGGTTTCGCAAGGAACGTGCCCGCGTTGTTGACCAGGACGTGCAGCCCGCCGAGCTCGCGCACGACCGTCTCGACCAGCCGCTTCCTGTCGGGGGCCTTGGTCACGTCGGCGACGACCGGCAGGGCCGTCCGTCCGTGTGCCGCGACCGACTCGAGCGGCTCCCTCCGGCGCCCGGAGACCGCGACCTTCGCGCCCTCTGCCAGGAACGACTCGGCGACGGCCCTGCCGATCCCGGTGCCGCCACCCGTCACGAGGACGACCTTGCCGTCGAAGCGACCCTTCGTGGCGCTCACGAGGCCCTCCCTTCGCGGCGAGCGTCGAGGCTCACCGGGCCGGCGCCGAACCACGCGATCATGAGCGCGCCTCCGAGCATGGAGACGTTCTTCATGAACATGATCTGCTGGAGCTGCGCCGCGGCGGGGTCGGAGATGCCCCAAAACGGGTGCAGCGAGAGGGTCACCGGCACGAGGAACAGAACGAGAAGCGCCGCGCCGATCCTGGCCCGGTAGCCGAGGAGGATGCTCAGGCCTCCGGCCAGCGAGAGCACCCCCGAGAGGGGAACCGCGAGGCTCGCGAGCGGGACGCCCTGGCTCGCGGCGAAGTCGATGGTCTGCTTCGAGAAGTGGCCGAACGAGGCCAGGACGAAGATCGAGGCGAACAGCGCTCGTCCGACTGGGACGAGGAAGCGGCGAGGGTCTTGGGACTCCGGGGCAGTCGCGCGGCCGAGGCTCTTCTCGGCGGCGACAGCGAGCTCCGTGCTCATGGGTCGTCTCCTTCGGGATTCGTATATCGAAATGCGTCTATGGATAGAACCGCGAGGGAGTCGGGCCAATTCCCGCGGTTCGCGGTTCCTTACGCGCGTCGCCCCTTCTTCGCTGGCCGCACCGGCTTCGGCGCGGAGCCGCCAGCCTCGAAGCGTTCGGGAAGCAGCCCGAGGACTCGGTCCAGGAGCGCCCGGTTCACCGACATGAACGAGTGCTGCGCCTCGCGGCGGCAGATGATCAAACCCGCGTCAGTCAGGATCTTCATGTGGTGGGAAATCGTCGGCTGGGCAAGCGGGAAGCGCTCCCCGACCTGGCCGCACGAGAGCTCGCCGGCCGCCGCGAT
>JACQDU010000068.1 GCA_016200955.1 bacterium | reverse complement strand
TGGGCCAGGAGAAGTTCGCGCAGGCGTGCGGCGAAGCCGGCGTCGCCGGAGCGATCGTGCCCGACCTGCCGCTCGACGAGGCCGCTCCTCTCAGGAAAGCGCTCAAGGCGGCCAAGACTCACTGGATCCCGCTCGCGGCGCCGACGACCACGAAGGAGCGCCTCGCGCGGCTCGGGAAGGCGACGAGCGCTTTTCTCTATTGCGTGTCGGTCGCCGGCACCACCGGGAGCAAGCTGCCCGATGACCTCGAGGCCTTCATGGCCCGGACGCGAGAGGCGACGGCGAAGCCGCGGCTCGTCGGGTTCGGGATCTCGGATGCCGAGACCGCCGCTCGCGCGGCTCGAGCGGGAGACGGGGTGATCGTCGGGAGCGCTCTCCTCGAGGCGATCTCGAGCGCGGCCGATCCGGCCGAGGCGGCGAAGCGGTTTCTCTCTCCTCTGAGGGCCGTCCTCGGTTGAAGCATGAAAGGTCAGGTCGGGGCTCCGTGTCGCGCGCGGCCCGGGTGCCAGATCCCGTACCACGGCACCTCGAGGCCGACCCAGCCCGACACGTCCATCGACTCCGCCCGAGTCGGCGCCAAATGCCACGAGTTACCGGCAGCGGTGCCCACGACTGACCCCCTCGAGTCCGCCCGTCCGAGCAGGAGAACAACTGGACATCGAGATCGAAGCGCCCCCTCACCGCCCTTCGAGTCGGTAGGACTCCCCACGCCAAACTCCCCACATCGCCCGGAGCACGGACGCGCGCGGCCCTCGAGTCCCACAGTCCCGGCTCGCGTGACCACGGATATCGACGATCTCAGCCTCGCCATCGGGACGAACGGCTCCCTACGGGACTTCGTCGTCCAGGGGGAAGTTCCGAGAGGTAGCGTCGCCTTGACCGGGGCCGCGCGAAGTCCCATGTGCCCTTCAGAGAGCAGGATCCACGGACGACGCGCCTGCTCCCGGCCTCGGGCGGGCTCGGTGAGAATCGAGCTCCCGCGCGCTCTACAATGAAGCATCTCCATGCGCCCCGGCAGCCTGGCTTCGACGCTCGGATCGGGGGAGCCCCTCCCCGACGAGACCCGGCAATTCCTCGAAGCGGCCTTCGGCCGCTCGCTCGGGTTCGTCCGCGTCCACAGGGGAGCGCGGGCGGAGCGCCTGGCGGACCACGTCGGCGCACGCGCGTTCACCTGGGCCGGGCGCGTCGTTCTCGCGGGGGGAGCGCCCTCATCGTCCTCGGTCGAGGGACGCCGCCTCTTCGTCCACGAGGTGGCGCACGCGATCCAGCAGGCCGACGGGCGAGGCGCGGCCGACCCGGGCGCGCTCGAGGCCGAGGCGCGCTCGAAAGAGAGGTTCGCGCGGGGCGCCGGCAACGCGCTCGTCGTGAACAGCGTCGACATCGTTCACCAGCCGGATGCGACTCCCGAGATGCACGCGCGCGCGACGAGGATCGTCGAGGCCGCCATCGCCCGTTGCCGCGAGCGGTCCCGCCCCGGCGCGTCGGGGCACGCCAGGATCCCGCGGCTCGCCGTCTCGGTCGTCCTCGACGATCGCGCGGACGGCGAGATCGTCTCTTGCCTCGCGGACGAGATCGCGGAGGCCGTCCGCTCGGTGGCACGCGCGAAGCGCGAGCGGGCGGCGTCGCCCGCGGACGCACGACCGCTCCCGCTCACGAGCGCCGTTCTCTCCTCTCCGCCTCTCTTCCAAGACGCGGCTCCCGGGGACCGCAAGGCCACGATCCCGGACGAGCGGACCGAGGCCGAGGTCGAGAAGCTACGGCGCGAGGTCGATGCGCTCGTCGCGAAGCTCCGGGCGGCGACCTCGCCCGAAGGCGCGCGCGCCGCGGTCGACGGGGTCGCGCGGCTCCGGGACGGCCCTCTCCGCAACCTGGTCGCGACCGCGGGGACGTGGACGCCCTCGCTCGAGGAGCTGTCCGCGTCCGTCGAGGCGATCCTCGACGAGCGCGCCAGGAAGGAGGTCGAGGGCCGGTGGCGGTTCGACGAGATGGTGGCCCTCCACCGCCAGCTCTGCGCTCGCGAGCGCCAGGGTGTGGTCAGGCCCGGGGAGACGGACTGGGTCGATCGGAGCTGGAGCCTCGTCGAGAGGGCTCCCCAGCTCGCCGACCTCCCCCCGGGCACGCGGCAGCGCCTCGACCGCTTCTGGCACGCGCTCCAGGCCTACGAGCTCCACGACAACCAGAAGAGGGCCTATTCGGACCCCGAGGAGAGCCCCGCGGCACGGTTCGCGGCGGTGAACCTCTTCCACAACCTCGTCCAGGGAAACCTCGCGACCGACAAGGGACGCCGCTTCCTCGAGACACTCGACGACCTCGCGCAGCGCGACCTCGGGACCGAGCAAGGCAGGATCGACCGCCCCTACCTCTCCGACGCGGTCCTCATCCTCTCGAGCAACTCGAAGCTCCGCTCGGTCTGGAGCCGAGGCCTCCCCGAGCGCATGCCGCTCAAGGAGAAATTCGGGATCGCGAGCGTCGTCGCGGACGACGTCGCGTGGCGTCTCACGGCGACCAACCGCGGCGAGGTCGTCGTCCCTTTCATCGGCCTCGGGTTCAAGCACGCCGGCATGACCGTGGGGAGCTGGGTCGGCATCTCGCAGCCCGCGCCGGACTGGTCGGACGAAGCCGTCCTCGGGATGAGGAACGAGGCCGATGCCGCGAAAGACATGGGCTATTACGGGCACGGCTCGGCGGGGGGGCGCAGGAGGGCGCTCAGCTACGCCGCCTGGATCTCGAAGGTCGCGCTCAAGTGGGGCTGGGGCAACTGCAAGGAGAACGCGGCCGTGGTCGCGACGAGGCTCCACGAGAAGGGCGTCGACTCGGTGGAGCTGATGTCCAAGGAAGGTGACGAGAAGGGAGGCGATCACGCATTCGTGGTCGTCAACCGCGACCCGCTCTCGAACCCGGGCAATCCCTCGACGTGGGGCAATCAGGCCTTCATCGTCGACGCCTGGGAGGGCGGCGACGTCTACATGGCCCGCCACTGGAACGAGAAGGTCATCCGCGTGAGGGCGTTCGGGCGCCAGGAGCGCCTGCCCGGGAGAGGGCCCATCGTCTCCCGCGCCCGCCTCCCCGACCCGTAGAAGGAGAGAGACGAGGGGCGCCCCGGATCAGGCGCCCGCGTCGAGGCTCTTCTCCAGCCGCTCGAGCACGTCCACCGCGAGAGGCATCGACCGGAACACGACGACCGACTCCGGCAGAGACCCGGCGTCCTCGACGAGCCGCTTCTCGACGGCGACGACGAGCCCCTTGGGCCCATGCTCCAGCAAGAGAGCGAGCCGCGGCGCCACGCTCCCTCGTCGAGCCGTGGTGAGCAGCTCGAGGTAACCGGTCTTCCCGCTCTCGTGAAAGAAGCGGAGGTCGGGGACGAGAGCGTCGCGCTCCAGGCCTTCTCCCAGGAACAGGACCGGGACCGAGTCATCGACCTTCCAGCCCGGTGCGATCTCCTCGAATCGCCGCGCGAAGGCCTCGAGCTCGACCGGAGGCGCGGCGCCGGGGTCGGGGATCGGCGAGCGCAGCCACGTCTTCCCCGAAGGGCCGACGAGGTCTCGATCCATGAGAGAAAACGTCTTCGCGGGAGCCTTGGTCGAGGCTCCCGGCCGCTTCTTCCGCCACGCAAGCTCGGCCACGAGAGAGAAGCGCTCGCAGAGGAGGATCGCGGGGAGCACCTCGGCGAGAGCGAGGCCGTATTTCGAGCTGGGCCCGAAGATCGAGAGAGGTCCGTCGATCTCGAGCACGACTCCTTCCCGGGCCTTCTTCCCCGGACGCGCCGCGAGGAGCACCTTGCCCGGCCACGCCCGGAAGAGGAGCTGCCGAAACTTCATGGCTCGCAGCAAGAGTCGAACGCGCGCGGGAGGCGCGTCGACCTCGACGCGCACCCGCGTCGCCTTGAGGAGCACGGCCTGGCAGAGCGCGACGTTGTAGCGCACGAGGAGCGCTCGCGCGTCGACCGCCTCGGTCGAGAGGAGCGCCTCGCGCGACTTCCGGTCGGCATCGAGCGCGCTCTCGACGGTCGCGGCATCGACGGCCGCGGCGCCCTCGCGCGAGGCCAGCTCCGACGCGGTCTCCGCGAGGACGCGCGAGCGGTCGAACTCGCCCTTCTCCCGCGCGCGGGCCGCTCTCTCGTAGACGAGAGCGCGCGTCTCCTCCGGGTCGAGCGTCGAAGCTCGCTCGAACGTCGAGCGGTCCTCGAGGAGCTTCGCGAGGCCGCGCTCGAGCTTCACGCGGTCGGCGTCGCCGCGCGCGAGCCGCGCCTCGAGCGCCGCCTTCAGCTCGCCTCGCTCCCTGTTCGTGTATTCGCGGAACGTCTCCACGAGAGCCGTGGCCGTCTCGAGGAGAGAGACGTCGTCGGGATCGACGAGCTTGGGCTCGACCGTCTTCGGCCGCACCTTCGCCCGGAGGAGGTCACCGGTAAGCATCGTGCTGCCTCCTCCGCGCGCTCGCGCTCTCCTCGGAGGTCCCGCTCGAGACGACCTCGTAGAGGATCGCGAGCTTCCCGGGAGCGGGCCGGAGAATGCGCCCGAGCCGCTGGACGTGCTCGCGCACCGTCGCGCTCCCGGAGAGAACTACGGCGACGCTCGCCGCCGGCACGTCCACGCCCTCGTTCAGCACGCGCGAGGTCGCGAGCACGGGAAATCGGCCGCTCGCGAACGCCTCGAGGAACGCTCGCCTCTCGCGCGGCTTCGTCTGGTGCGTGATCGCGGGGACGAGGAAGCGCCGCGACACCTCGTAGGCCGCGTCGTTCTCGTCGGTGAAGACGAGGATCCGGTCGGCGCCGGACCCTCGACCCTCGACCCCCTCCCCCAGCAGGGGGGAGGGCGGGTTGGGGGGCAAGCCGGCCGGTCGGCCGCAGTGCCGCGAGATGATCCCTTCGAGGACCTCGAGCTTCCTGGGAGTCGCGAGAGCGATCCTCCTCTGCTCGCGCCACGAGGCGAACGCTTCGCGCCCCTCGGAGTCGCGGCTCGACTCGATGAGAAAACGGCGCCACCCGTCTTTCCCTCCGAGACGGATCCGCCGGGAGTCCACGAAGCTCCGGAAGCGCCCCCTCGCCCCCTCGTAGCGCGAGCGCTCGTCCTCCGACAGCTCGACCTGGATCGAGACGAGCTCGTAGGGAGCGAGGTGCTCGCCCGAGAGCTCCTTGATCTCTCTCCTGTAGACGATCGGCCCGACGAGGTCCGAGAGAACCGCCTCGCCGCCGTCGGTGCGCTCGGGCGTCGCCGTGAGGCCGAGCCGGAACGGAGCGATCGCGAGCGTCGCGGCGAGCGAGAACGTCGCTCCCGGGAGGTGGTGGGCTTCGTCGAAGATCGCGAGGCCGAAGCGCGCGCCGAAACGGTCGAGGTGCAGGTAAGCCGAGTCGTACGTCGCGACCGTGAGATCGCGCACGACGAGCTGCCCCGCGCCGAGCGCGCCGATCTCCGTGCCGGGGAAGCTCGCTGCAAGGACGGAGTACCACTGGTGGAGCAGGTCGATCGTCGGAACGCACACGAGCGCGCTCCTCGCGGCGTCGCGGATCGCGAGCACGGCGAGGAACGTCTTCCCCGAGCCGGTCGGGAGCACGACGACGCCGCGCCGGCTCGCTTTCTTCCAGGCCGCGAGCGCCTCGGCCTGGTACGAGCGAGGCTCTCGCGCGGGCGCGGGGAGCCGCTCGAGCTGCTCGTAGGCTCGAGCGCGGTCCTCGAGCGGGACTCCGAGCGCGCGAAGCTCGAGCACGAGAGCGGCGTAGCGATACGCGGGGAGCCGGAGCGCGTGCACGCGCTCGTCTTCCCTCGCACCGAGGGAGAAGAGCGCGGCGCGGACCTCCTCGGGGAGAATCGGCTCTCCCCGCTCGCCCTCGAGCGGGCGCAGGAGGAGCGTCCCGCGGTCGAAGTCGAGGGCAAGCGTCGAGCGCGCGCCTTCCGCGCTCAGAGGCCGAGCTTCTGCTTCACGGCCGCGTCGAGCTTCTGGAGGTCGCCGACGCGCTTCTTGGCCCGGAGCGAGTAGACGAACGCGAGGAGCGCCCAGAGCGCGACGAAGATGGCGACCGAGAGCATCTGCCCGTGCTTCTCGCGCGGGCCGAGGAAGCTGTAGGTGAGGGCCGCGCTCGCGGCGACTCCCGTGAGCGCGGCGAAGCCCACGGCGACCATCTCCGTGTGTCGCTCGTGCGCGGAGCTGCGCGCGATCTTGTTCACGGAGGCGCGCTCGCGGAATCCGAGCGTCTTCGCCGCCTTCTGGAGGTCGGGGTCGAGCCGGTCGAGGTCGACCGCTCGCGTGTCCGGTGCGTCCGTCTTGCCCTTCTTGCGGCCCACGTGTGCCTCGCGCGAGTTCGTGATGGAAGTCGAGAGATTGTCATCGGCGCCTTCTCGTTGTCACGTCTTTCTTTTCGCGAAGAACGTGAGGTAGATCGACGAGAGGAGCATGCCCAGGCTCGCGGTCGTCGCGAGGCCAAGGCCGGTGCCGAGCTTGATCGCGAACGGATACTTGGACGCCGGGTCCACGGCCGCGGCGGAGACGATCGGCGCGACCGTTCCCGTGGAGCTCGTCTCGGGAGCCGTGTCTCCCGAGCGCACGGCCTTGAGCGAGTCGTCGAACATGCGCTCGCTGATCTTGCTCTCGGCGATCTTCTCCCAGTCCTTGTAGAACGTCTGGTAGAGCTGCTGCGTGCAGCACCCGAGCGCGAAGGCGCTCACGAGGAGAGGCGGCCACTGGATGTCGGCGTCCGCCACGAGGTCGTACGTCGTGAAGAAGAAGGCGATGAGAGCCGAGAGCGCCATGTAGACCGCGGCCTGGCGAGCGGGGATCCCATCGTGCTCGCGGCCGAGAACGGTCTCGACGAGCGTTCCCTTGACCCAGACCGACCACCAGTCGAGCTGCGAGCCGAGGACGAGGAGCATCGCGAGCACCGCGTGCGCGATGAGGAGCCCCATGCGGACGTCGTGCGCGCGCTTCTCCTCCTTCGTCCGCTCCTGCGTCTGCTTCTTGCTCATGCCTATCCCCTACTCGG